>JAYUHJ010000105.1:0-5350 GCA_043767065.1 Hyphomicrobiales bacterium
TGCGACGAGCTCGAGCGGCCGCTGGTCGCCGAGTTCTATCAGCGTTCGCTTGGGCGCGATTTGCCGGAATCGACGGTGAACGTCGCGCTGTCCTGAGTCGTCATGGCGATCCCCAATACCGGCAAGGCAAAGAGCGGCGGCGAAGCGCCGACCGAGCCGTTCAAGCGCGCGGTCGCGGGCTGTTTGCGCGCGATCGCGGCCAAGCCCGAGCTCGAAGTGGCCTTCGCCGCCGAGAAGCCGGCGCTGACGGCCGAGCGTGCGCGGCTGCCCGAGCCGCCGCGGCGCATGACCAAGAACGACGCGGCAATCCTGCGCGGGCATGCCGACTCGATGGCGTTGCGGCTGGCCTGTCACGACCCGGCGATCCACCGGCGCATGCTCCCGGAAGCCGATACGGCGCGGGCCGTGTTCGAAGCGATCGAGCAGGCGCGCGTCGAGGCGATCGGCTCGCGACGGATGACCGGCGTCGCCTCGAATCTGTCGGCCATGCTGGAGGATCGCTTCCATCGCGGCAATTACCAGGAAATCTCCGAGCGCGCCGATGCGCCGATGGAAGACGCAATCGCAATGCTGGTGCGCGAGCGGCTGACTGGTCAGGAGCCACCGCCGGCCGCGAAGAAGATCGTGGCGCTGTGGCGCGATTACATCGAGGATCGCGCGCACCGCGACCTCGATCGCCTGACCCGCGAAATCGAAGACCAGCGCGGCTTCGCCGAGGTGGTTCATGACCTTCTGACATCGCTCGACATGGGCGATGAGCGCTTCGCCGACCGCGATCAGGACGAAGACGACAAGGACGAAGAGGGCGAGAGCGAGGCCGGCGACGAAGGCGGCTCGGAGCGGGACGACAGCGAGCAAGGTGCCGCGCCGGAGCAGACCGAGCTTTCCGCCGACGACCGCTCGGACACCGCTTCCGACGCCGAGGAAGCGCCCTCGACCGAGCAGCCCGACGACATGGAGCCCGGCGACGCCCGCGACGCTGCCGAGCCCTGGCGCCCGCGACAATCACTCAAGAACGAGCCGCGCGGACCCGACTATCGCGCCTTCAGCACCCGGTTCGACGAAGTGGTCGGCGCCGAGGATCTGTGCGACCCGGAAGAGCTGACGCGGCTGCGCGCCTTCCTCGACAAGCAGCTCCAGCACCTGCAGGGCGTGGTGGCGCGGCTCGCCAACCGTTTGCAGCGGCGGCTCTTGGCGCAACAGAACCGGGCCTGGGAATTCGACCTCGAAGAAGGAATGCTGGACCCCGCGCGGCTCTCGCGCATCATCGTAGATCCGTTCCAGCCGCTCACCTTCAAGCGCGAGCGCGACACCGACTTCCGCGACACGGTGGTGACGCTGTTGCTCGACAATTCCGGCTCCATGCGCGGCCGACCGATCACGGTCGCGGCCACTTGCGCCGACATCCTGGCGCGCACGCTCGAGCGTTGCGGGGTCAAGGTCGAGATTCTGGGCTTCACGACGCGGGCCTGGAAGGGCGGCCAGTCGCGCGAGGCCTGGCTCGCCGCCAACAAACCGGCCAATCCGGGGCGGCTCAACGATCTGCGCCACATCATCTACAAGTCTGCCGATGCGCCCTGGCGGCGCGCGCGCAAGAACCTCGGGCTGATGATGCGCGAAGGGCTCCTCAAAGAGAACATCGACGGCGAGGCGCTCGACTGGGCGCACAAGCGACTGTTGAACCGCACCGAGAACCGGAAAATTCTAATGATGATCTCCGACGGCGCGCCGGTCGACGATTCCACGCTTTCGGTCAATCCGGGCAATTATCTCGAGCGGCACCTGCGCTGGATCATCGAGGAGATCGAGACCCGCTCGCCGGTGGAACTGATCGCCATCGGCATCGGCCATGACGTGACGCGCTACTACCGCCGCGCGGTCACTATCGTCGATGCCGAGGAACTCGGCGGCGCCATGACCGATAAACTCGCCGAGCTGTTCGACGATAAAGCCGCGCCCGAACCGAAGCGGATCCCCAGGCGCAGGCGCGTCGCGTGATCGCAGCGCAAGGTTCGCCCAAGACGGATTGCTTCGAGACGGATTGCTTTCGGCCGACGCGGCGTCGAGCCGCGCTGTGGCTCGCGGCCTCGCTCGTGGCGTCGGCATTTCCCGCACTCGCCAACGAACCGCCGCGCGCGACCGAACCGCCGGTCAAGATCGAAATCCGTGCGAAGCCGATCACGAGCTTCGATACGCGCGATCCGCAACGCATTCGTTTCGGCGCGCTTGAATTCCGCGGCGGGATCGAGCTTTCCGCCGACTACCAGAACTTCGGCGGCCTCTCCGGGCTTTATATTGCGCCGGACGGCGTTCGCTTCCTGGCGCTGAGCGATCGCGGCCGCTGGCTGCGCGGCCGGATCATCGCCGAGGGCGATAAACCGGTCCGCATCGAGGACGCCGAGATGGCGCCGATCCTCGGGCCCGACGGCAGGCCGCTCGGCGGACGCGGCTGGTACGACACGGAGTCGCTCGCGATGGACGGTGGCACGGCCTATGTCGGCATCGAGCGCGTGAACCAGATCGTCCGCTTCGACTATGGCCGCCAGGGTTTACTGGCGCGCGGCCAGCCAATCCAGATCCCAGCCGGCGTGCGGGAGCTCCCGCGGGGCAAGGGGTTGGAAGCGCTCACGTTCGTCCCGCGCGGCTTGCCGCTCGCCGGTACTTTGATTGCCATCTCCGAGCGCGGTCTCGACGCGGCCGGGAACATTCGCGGCTTCCTGATCGGAGGTCCTAGTCCCGGCGACTTTAGCGTCGTGCGCAGCGACGATTTCGAGATCACCGACACTGCGGTCACGCCTGCGGGCGATTTCTTGATCCTGGAACGGAAGTTCTCGATCTTCCGCGGGGCGGGCATGCGTATCCGCAAGATCGCGCTCGCCGACATCGAACCCGGTGCCGTGCTCGATGGGCCGGTGCTAATCCTTGCCGACCGCGCCAATCAGATCGACAACATGGAGGCGCTCGGCGTGCACCGGAATGCCGCCGGCGAGACGATCCTGACCATTATTTCAGACGACAATTTCAATCCGCTGCAGCGGACGATTCTGTTGCGCTTCGCGCTGGTTCAATGAACTGCGCGCCGCTCAGGCGCGGCTTTCTACTTCCTCGTAGGTCGGAACCATGCGGCGCAAATAGCCGAACGGCCCGACCAGCATTGCGGCAAAACCGAGCTTCACGAAGAAGTCGGTAATCCCCAGGGACACCCAAGGTAAGGGCGTGCCGGCGAACGCGAGCGAGAAGAACACAGCCGTATCGACCGCCGAGCCGCCGGCCGCCGACAGGAACGGCGCGCGCCACCAAGTCTGGCGGCGCAGCCAATCGAACACGAACACGTCGAGAAGCTGGGCGACCAGGAACGCCGTGCCGGACGCCACCGCAATCCGCGGCGTCGCGATCAGCGCCGAAAGCACGATCGCCACTACGAAGCCGACATATACGACTTGCCGCGCGGCGGCCGGGCCATAGCGGCGGTTGGTGAGTTCGTTGACGAAGAAGGAGAACGGATAGGTGAAGGCGCCCCAGGTCAGATAGTCGCCGAGGCCGAAAGCCTTGATCGGAAACTGGACCGCGAAATTCGAAACTGTGACGATGATCGCCATGGCGGCGATCGGCAGCAGCAGCGGCCAGCGCAAGTGATTCATTGTACTGGCCGCCGCCGCTCAGGCGGCGGCGGTTGCCTTGACGATCGCGCGCTTGAGCAAGAGCGCCTTTTTGGAAAGATCGTCGTCGGCGGCTTTCAGCAGAAAGGCGTCGAGGCCGCCGCGATGATCGACCGACTTCAGCGCGTTGGTGCTGATGCGCATGCGTACGGAACGCCCGAGCGCATCGCTCGAGAGCGTCACCCGGCACAGGTTCGGCAGGAAGCGCCGCTTGGTCTTGATGTTGGAATGGCTCACCTTGTGGCCGGACAAAGGCCCTTTGCCAGTGAGCTCGCATCGCCGCGACATCGTGTTGATCCTTCGATGAAACTCGAGGCCGCGGGGGCCATTCGAGGCGGCGCAGCTATAGTAAGGCATGGCTTCTGCGTCAAGCATCGGCGGGGCACGGGTCATAGTTCGGTCGTATTGGCCCGGCACGGGCCCAACCTGCTAGAAGCGACATGATTTTCGTTCATGATTACCTTGCGCCGCGAAGTGTGACCCGGCGCGCCGTGATGGGGCGACAGCGCGTGATGAAGCAGCTCCGAGGTGCGACCGCGTTCGCGTTGCTGCTCGCCGCCGCGATCCCGGCAGTGGCCGATACAAGGCTCGAGGGCCGCTACGCTATCTCCATTGCCGGCCTTACCATCGGCACGGCCGCCATCGTGCTCGACGTCCGGCCCGACGGATATGTCGCCGCCGGCAGTGCGAAATTGAGCGGCGTGATGCGCGCGATCGCCACCGGCCACGGAACGGCCGCCGTGCGCGGCAGCATCATCGGCGGACGACTGGTGCCGCAGTCCTACTCGATGACCGCGGAAAGTCAGAAGAAAACCGACGAGGTGCGTATGGCGATGGCGAACGGGGTCGTGCGCAATTTCTCGGCCGTGCCGCCGCTGGAGCCGGAGCCGGACCGGGTGCCACTCACCGAGGCACATCGCAAGGGAGTGCTCGACCCGCTGAGCGCCGCTCTTTTCATCGTCCCCGGCACCGGCGACCTGCTGAGCCCGGAAGTCTGCAACCGAACGCTTCCGATCTTCGACGGGCGCTACCGCTACGAGGTCGAACTCACCTTTGTCCGCATCGACAAGGTCTCGGGCGCGAAGGGATATGCCGGGCCGGCGGTTCTTTGCACCGCAACGTACCGTCCGATCGCCGGTCATCGGACTTCGAGGCTGCCGACGAGGTATGCGCTTGGAAACGACCAGATTCGCCTCTGGCTCGCGCCGATCGCCGGCACGCGCGCCCTCTTGCCCTATCGCATTACGTTCGGAACGGTGGTGGGGAATGTCGTGCTGCAGGCAACCGCGTTCAACACAGAGGAAAAGGACCGCGCGGCCGCGACTCCGTCGCCGAGATCGCAGTGACGCACTGAGCGGGAGACGAAAAACCATTTCTTAACGCCGACGATCCGATTCAACGGGCCTCTTCGAGCGGTGTTTCGTAGCGCTCGTAGGGCCAGGCGCGCAGCACCCCACATCTAGCCGGGAACGAAGCTGGAAGTGGATCGAGTCACCGATTCGGACGTGATTCGTTCTGAGCGCGTTCCAATCGTCACCAAGGCCTGCCCGAACGGCGCGACTTTGTCGCGTAATGGTACAGAAATCCGAAGGAACGCCTGCGCGCGTACGATTGATGGCCTCTATGAACTCCTCGGTCCAGGCGCAGCTGCGCGGGCGCGGCGTCACCGCCGTGCTCGGCCCCACCAATAC
>JAYUHJ010000106.1:0-2251 GCA_043767065.1 Hyphomicrobiales bacterium
GCCGGTCGCGCACGTTAGTAACCAAATCAGAATTTGAAAGCAAGTAACGGGATGAACTCGTTCTCGACGCCCGGTAATCTCATATTCACCAGCGTACCACTTCAATCGAAAGAAAAAATTTATGAGAAAGTTCGTCGTCGTTCTTCCCGCTCGCATCAAGCCTAGCCAGGAGGGGAAGTGACCGTACTCACCAACAAAGTTGCCATTGTCACTGGAGCAAGCTCAGGCATCGGCCATGCGACCGCGAAGTTGTTCGCTCAAGAAGGCGCCAAAGTAGTCGTGACCGCGCGGCGTCAGGCGGAGCTCGACAGGCTGGTCGCGCAGATCGAAGCAGCCGGCGGTCAAGCAGTCGCCGTGGCGGGCGACGTGAGAGACGAGGCTCTGGCGAAGCGGGTGGTTGAAACAGCGCTCAGCCGGTTTGGCGGCCTCGACATTGCGTTCAATAACGCCGGCACCATCGGTGAGATGGGGCCGGTCAATGAGGTGTCGCTGGCCGGATGGCGCGACACGCTGGAGACCAATCTGACGAGTGCTTTCCTCGGCGCCAAGTATCAGGTGCCGGCGATGACCGCGCGCGGCGGCGGCTCGCTCATCTTCACCAGCACCTTCGTCGGCTACACCGTCGGCATGCCCGGCATGGCCGCCTATGCCGCCAGCAAGGCAGGGCTGATCGGCTTGACCCAGGTCCTTGCCGCCGAGTTCGGCTCGAAGGGCATCCGCGCGAACGCCATCCTGCCCGGCGGTACCGACACGCCGATGAGCATTACCAACGCGCCGGGAGCCACGCCTGAAGTACTGGCCTTTATCGAGGGCCTGCACGCCCTCAAGCGCATGGCGAAGCCCGAGGAGATCGCTCGATCGGTGCTCTACCTCGCCTCGGACGCATCCTCCTTCACCACCGGGACCGCTCTGCTGGTCGATGGCGGAGTTTCGATAAATAGAACGTGAACATTTTTTCGAACCGATTACTACGAAGAGGAGTAACAGAATGAAGTTGAAAGTTCGGGGCATTCCGACCGCTGAAGTCGAGCGGATTCGGCGCGGCGAGCCCGATGCGAACGGGCAACCCGCCTTGTCGCGTGTCGCCGAGGGCCTGACGAATCCCTGCCGCCACTGCATCGGGCTGATTGCGGCGGGCAGCAAGAAGCTCGTCCTGGCGTACCGGCCCTTCGATGCCCTCCAGCCGTACGCGGAGACCGGGCCGATCTTCCTTCACGAGGAATCCTGCGCACGCTATGAAAGCGAGATGTTGCCGGCCTGGTTCGGCCATCTCGACCCCGCGATCGTGAGGGGTTACGGCGAGGACCATTGGATCCGCTACGACACCGGCAATGTGGTTCCCGGCAGGGATCTCACCGCAGCGTGCCGGGCGATCCTCAGCGACACAACGGTGGCCTACGTCCATATCCGCTCGAAATTCAACTGCTTTCAGTGCCGGGTCGATCGCGGCTGACCGCTCTGTGGAGGGCCGAGCCGGCGCGTTGCCGCGTCCGGGGTCGTACGCCGACGCGAGATATCGCCGGAAAATGTCAATGACGATTCGGAAGGATCGTGGCGTTGCGTTCACCCCGCATGGGCGTTGACCTTCCGAGCGTCCGACCTTTCGCACTCCTCGAGCCTCGGCAGGCGCCGGATCGTCGCACCCGCTTTCGCTTCCGCTAACCGAAGTTCGTACAGCTTCTGCGGATTCAGCCTGAAATCCGGACTGGTGCCGAAGAAATGCGCCAGCCGCAGGGCGCTGTCGCCGGTAATCGCCCGCTGGCCGTCCAGGATTCCGGTAATCCGGTTGGTCGGGACCTTGAGCCGGCGGCCGAGCTCGGCGGCGCTCATGCCGAGTTCCTTGAGTTGCTCGGCGAGGTGTTCGCCGGGGTGGATAGGGGTGCGTGCCATATCTTGGCCAAGACGAGAAAAGCAATCCTACACAAGCTCGAACACGTCCAACGGAACGGTCTTGACTGGACGGTCGGCGCCATGAACCAGCAGGCGGATTCGCTCGGTGGTCTCCCGCGAGAATGTCGCCTCCGCGCAACGCGTGCAGACTTGCGCTGGAATATGCTCAACCAACACGCGCCGGCCATCCACATCCAGCACCTCGCTTACAAACTCGTCCCTGGCGGTTTCGCCGCCGCAGACAAGGCATTTGAACTTTGACATGACTACCTCCGTTCGATGGCGCGTTTGAAGGCGTGCCGGCTGAAGTCGAACTGACCGGCAGCCAACTGCTGGCGGATTTGCGCGAGGGTTTTCACGC
>JAYUHJ010000107.1:0-2250 GCA_043767065.1 Hyphomicrobiales bacterium
GCTACCTGGATCATCGCTGGCGGCGGCGCGCACAATCCCGTGCTGGTCGCGATGCTGGGCGAGCGCTTGCGTAAGCCGATCCTGCGTGCGGACGAAATCGGTTGGTCCTCCCACGCGCTCGAGGCCCAGGCGTTTGCCTACCTGGCTGTGCGGTCGCTGAAAGGGCTGCCGATTACGTTTCCGGCGACCACGGGCGTGCCCAAGCCCATGACCGGCGGTGTTCTCGCCGAGCCCTGAGCCCGTCGGCGTCTCGGCAGGTTCGCGCAGAGATGGTAAGTAGCCTCATCCGCCTCCGCACGAGGTGAGGGGAGCTGCTTCGTGGAACGCCGACTGGCTGCGATTCTGGCTGCCGATGTCTTCGGCTACAGCCGAATGATGAGCGAAGACGAGGTGGGGACGCTCGCCTTGCTGCAAGGCCATCGCTCCCAGTTGCTCGATCCGGCCATCGCCCGGCATCATGGTCGTATCGTCAAACTGATAGGTGACGGCCTGCTCGCGGAGTTTGCCAGTGTGGTCGAGGCGGTCGATTGCGCCGCCGAAATTCAGCGCGAGATGACCGCTCGCAACGCGGGCGGTGCGAATAAGCACGCGATGATCTTCCGCATCGGCGTGCATCTCGGCGACGTTATCGTAGAAGGCGACGACATCTACGGCGATGGCGTCAACATCGCCGCTCGCCTGGAAGGTATCGCTGAACCCGGCGGCATTTGCATTTCGCGTCAAGCCTACGATCAGGTGCAGAAGAAGCTCGCGCTCGGCTACCGCAGCCTCGGTCCACAGAATCTGAAGAATATCCCCGATCCGGTCGAGGCATTCGCTATCAAAGGTGATGGCTTGGCCGCGGCCGATGACAAGCAGGAAATCCGCTATTGCCGCGCACCCGATGGCGTTCGGCTCGCCTATGCGATCAGCGGCCAAGGTCCACCGCTGGTAAAAACGGCAAACTGGCTCAATCATCTTGAATACGATTGGGACAGCCCGATCTGGCATCAATTCTTTTTGGGTCTGTCAAAGAGCAACACGCTGATCCGCTACGACGCGCGCGGTAATGGTCTTTCTGATTGGGATGTTGCCGAGCTCTCGCTGGATGCTTGGGTCAGTGACCTTGAGACAGTCACGGAAGCGGCCGGCATCAAGCGCTTCCCTTTGCTTGGATATTCCCAAGGTTGCGCAATCTCGATTGCGTACGCGGTGCGCCATCCTGAGCGGGTTTCCCATCTGATTCTGTATGGCGGTTTTGCTTTGGGAGCCAACAAGCGCTCACCTGAAGAGAAGGAAAAACGGAGCGCCATGTCGACGCTGATGCGCTTGGGTTGGGGAGCCGACAATCCGGCGTTTCGGCAGATGTTCACAATGCAATTGGTGCCAGATGCCACGAAGGAGCAGGCTGACTCATTCAATGAACTGCAGCGACGCAGCACCTCGCCGGATTGCGCGGCGCGCTACTTCGAGACCACCGCTGATTTCGACGTAACCGATCTCTTGAGCAAGGTCACGGCGCCGACGCTCGTGATGCACGCCCGTGGCGATGTCCGGGTCCCAGTCGAGTCGGGCCGCCAAATCGCTGCAGGCATCCCGGGCGCGAAGTTCGTTGTTCTTCATGGCAACAACCATATCTTGTTGCCGCAGGAGCCCGCGTTCGCCCGCTTCTTAGAGGAGCTCAGACTCTTCCTGGCGAATTAGCGCTCACGCCGCGCTGTCGCGCTGTTTGGGCAGCCGCTTGTCGAGATAGTCGCCGACCACTTCCATCAACTGCTCGATCTTGCCGTCGAAGAAGTGGTTGGCGCCGCGCAGAAGTTGCTGCTCGATCACGATGCCCTTCTGGGTCTTGAGCTTCTCGACCAGTTGCGCGACCGCCGTCGTCGGCACGACCGCGTCCTTGTCGCCGTGCACGAACAGTCCCGATGAAGGGCAGGGCGCGAGGAAAGAGAAATCATAGAGGCTTGCCGGCGCCGCGACCGAGATGAACCCTTCGACCTCCGGCCGGCGCATGAGAAGTTGCATTCCGATCCAGGCGCCGAACGAGACGCCCGCGATCCAGCACGCCCGCGCGTCCGGGTTGGTCGCTTGCGCCCAGTCGAGCGCGGCGGCGGCATCCGAAAGTTCGCCTTGGCCGTGGTCGAAGCTGCCCTGGCTGCGGCCGACGCCGCGAAAATTAAACCGCAGCACCGAGAAGCCGCGGTTCGCGAACGTGTAATAGAGGTGATAGGTGACGGGATTGTTCATCGTCCCGCCGAATTGCGGATGCGG
>JAYUHJ010000108.1:0-2250 GCA_043767065.1 Hyphomicrobiales bacterium
CGGCGGGCCTGTGCTGCTTGGCTGACCTCGGAACGATCGAGATCGTTCGAGCGAATGACCCAGGGCGCGCCTTTGCAGAGCTGCTGAGCCGGTAGCGTGCCGTCCTCGATAAGACGGCGGACCGTGGACGGACTGACGTTCAGCGCCGCGGCGGCCTCATCCAACGTGACCTCTCCCCGTTCGGCGCGCTCGCCCTCTCGGTACGGCTCGACCGTCTGCTGATTGCGCAATGAGCAAACGCGGCCACGGGTCCAACTGTTGCCTCTGCCCGTCGACTTGCCGGCACGATTGAGAACGGCCGCGATGAACTTGTCAGGCATCTGTCGTGCCAGCACGCGGACCAAGTCAACGACATCTGCAGCTGCGGTCCAACGGTGCTGGCCGGTACGGTTCTTCCTGACCTTTAGTGCCGTGTGGTCGCCGCCGTGCCAGTGAACCACGAGATCGAGTGTCTGGTCCGCGACGTTGACGACGATCTCGTTGATCAAGGTTCGGATAATGCGTTTGCGCGTCGCAGGAGTGGCGCCTGGACTGTTCCAAGCACGTTCGAGATCGGAACCGAGCGCCAATAGTCTGTGGCGATCCTCCTCGCTCAAGGATGCATCCGGCATGGCAACAAGCGCGTCACGCTCGTCCTCAAGTGCGCGAGCCGCCATCAAGCGTTCATTCCAGCGCCGCTCCAACTCGCCAGCGACAAGCCGATTGTCTGGATCGACGGCGTCATATTGCCGACGGGCGCGGGCCGTTTCGTAGCGCGCCTGCTCCAGCGCCAGTTCGACCTGACGACGCTTCTCCTGGTTCTCACGGCCACGGACCTCCATTGCCGCAAGCGCGGCCTCGACGCCGAGCGGCTGCACCCGGGCGATGACTTCTGCGCCGACAGCGCCGTCCACACGCATGCCGCCAAACGAGATGCAGGCGCTACCGCCATGGTTCATCTGACTACCCCGGCAGTGGTATCGGCCTGCGCTGCCGTTCACGCCACTGTAGGCCACGTGAAGCTTGCGGCCGCAATGGCCGCAACGGAAAAGCCCGACAAGCAGCGCCTCGCCGCGTCGGATCGCACCTTTGCTCATGAAGCTCTTCCCATTGGCGTTGTCGGCGACCAATCTCTGATTCCGCTCGAACTCGGCCCAGGTAATATAACTCTCATGGTGGTCGTTGATCAAAACGTCCCAATCACTGCGGTTCCGCCGGAAGCCACGCACAATCTTCTTGCGGCCGGCATCGATCGTCACGCGGCTCGCTGTCCGCCCGAAGGCGTAGGCACCGGCGTAAATGGGGTTCGAGAGGATGTGGTGGATCGTGTTGTAGACCGGCAACTTCCATTCGAGTCGACGACCTTCCGCCCCGTGCACCACGGCTGGCAATGCAATCTGCTCCTGGCGCAACCACAGATGCACCTGACGCACCGTCTGCAGTTCGGCGAACTTGGCGAACACGAGATCAATCGCCTCCTGGATGCGCCGGTCGGGATCCTTCTCGATCCGGTCATGGGCAACCTTGAGGTAGCCAATTGCGACGGTCATGAAGAGTTCGCCACGGCGTGCCTTTTGCTTCAGGGCTTCGAGGGAGCGCTGCCGGAAAATGGACAGCTCCATCTCGCTCATCGTACCCTTCATGCCAAGTAGCAACCGGTCGTTCGGGTGGCGCGGATCGTAGACACCGTCCTCGTCGACGATCAACGTGCCGACGAGGCCACAGAACTCCAGCAGTGTGTGCCAATCCCTGCCGTTGCGGGCGAGCCGGGAGGCTTCGACCGACACAACGGCCCCCACGCGCCCCTCGCAGATGGCGGCAAGCAGCTTCTCGAATCCAGGGCGCGCGATTCCGCCGCCCGAACGGCCGAGATCGTCATCGATCACCGCAACATCGCTCCAGCCGAGTTGCCGCGCGCGCTCGGGCAGATTGTACTGTCGTCGCTTGCTCTCGAGGTTATTGGCCACCTGATGGGCCGTGGATTGGCGGATATAGACGATGGCCTGGCGAGCAAGATGATCAGGCGTGATCTTGGTCATCGTCGGCCTCCTTGCTCATGTCGCGTGCTTCGGCGGTGTCGGCGGCGAGAGCTTCCGTCAGCAGCGCCTTGAGCAACTCCAGCATCGGCGCTTCGGCACTGATCGGAATGTTCTTCGGTACCAAGGGGATCTCGAACAGATCTCTCTGATGGCGTGGCGTGTCTGTCATGTTCGCCTCCTCGCGGCCGGGACGATTCCCGGCATGAAGAGGCTAGAAGCACATCGATGAGGG
>JAYUHJ010000109.1:0-2249 GCA_043767065.1 Hyphomicrobiales bacterium
CTCTGGCTGGAAGTTCATCCGAAGTGAGGCTGGCGCTCCTCCTTCTGTGCGCGCCCCTGGAGGCGTTCGCCCATGCATTCGGCTCGCGCTACGAGCTCCCCGTGCCGGTGTGGCTGTTCATCGCCGGCGGGGCGCTCACGGTGACGCTGACCTTCGTCATCGTCGCCGCGTTCTCGCGCGGCGGCGCCGAGCGCTATGCGGGCGCGCGCTGGGACCTCGCGGGAACGGTGTTCGGCAGATTGCTCGAATCAGCCTGGGTGTCGACGGCACTCAAGGCGGCGGGCGTTGCCGCGCTGGCGCTGGTGGTGGTGGCCGGTTTCATCGGCACCAATGATCCGAACCGCAACATCGCGCCGACGCTGGTCTGGATCGTCTGGTGGGTCGGGTTTTCCTATTTCGCGATGCTGCTGGGAAATATCTGGCCGGTGGTGAATCCCTGGTGGACCCTCTACGGCATGGTTTCCTCCGACAGGGAGAAGAAACATTTGCCGCCGCGGCTTGGCGGCTGGGTCGCGCTCGGCGGACTGCTCGTATTCGGCTGGGTGGAGCTGGTGTTTCCGTTTCGTGCCACGCCGCTCGCCCTGGCCTGGCTGGTGAGCGCGTATACAGCGCTCACCTGGGCGGGCATGGCGCGTTACGGGGCGCAGGCCTGGCTAAGCAACGCCGATCCTTTTTATCGTGTGTTCGATCTGTTTTCCCGTTTCGCGCCCTTCGCCTCGGTGCCGGGTCGAGGCTTGATCATGCGCCCGCATGCCGCCGGCCTGCTCTCTCGAGAGTCCGTCAGCGTCTCGAGCGTGGAAGTCGCCTTCATCATGGCGATGCTCGCTATCGTTCTGTTCGACGGCTTTCAGGGCAGCAAGCACTGGGTCGCGCTCGAGGATGCGGTCCACGAAATAAATCCAACGTTCGGCGACCGCGTATGGCTCTCGCTGCACACGGCGGGGCTGCTCGCCATGTGGCTCGCGTTCCTGGGTTTGTATTTCGCGGCCTGTGCAATGGCGCGGGCGGCGGCAGGCGGCGCACCGGCAACGCTCGTTTTTGCGCGCACGTTCGCACCGACCCTGATCCCGATCGCCGTCGGCTACCACTTCGCGCACAGCTTCACCTACCTGCTGGTGCAGGGGCAGAGCCTGGTCTTTTTGGTCTCGGATCCGCTCGGCCTGGGCTGGAACCTGTTCGGCACGCGCGATTTCGTGCCGGACATCGCCCTCATCAATACCAAAACGGCGTGGTACCTGGCGCTGGGCGCGATCGTCGCCGGTCATGCGATCTCGGTGTATCTCGCCCACGTCGCCGCCGAGCGCCTGCTCGAGACGCGCGACCGTGCGTTGCGGGCGCTGGTGCCGATGACCGCGCTGATGGTGCTCTACACGATCATCAGCCTGCAGATCCTCGCCGAGCCGCTGGTGCGCTACTCGGGCCCGCAGGAAACGATTATCTAGAGCGCGGCGGCGAACAGCTGCTCGAAATCCTGCGCGGTGCAGGGGCGCGGATTGGTCTGGTGGCAGATATCGGCGATGGCGACCTCGACCAGCCTGGGAATCTGATCCTTCCTTACCCCCGCGGCGCCAAGACGATCCGGGATGCCGATTTCTTTCTTTAATTGCACAAGAAATGTAATTAAATCTGAGGCACCAGCGATGCGTGCCAGTTCCTTCATCTTTTCTTCCGCCGCCGGGCGGTTGAAGCGCATGACGTGATCGATCATCAGGGCGTTGGCGAGGCCGTGGTGCAGGTCGGCGACCGTCGAGAGGGCGTGCGCGCAGGAATGCACCGCACCGAGGTCCTTCTGGAAGGCGATCGCGCCCATCATCGACCCCATGAGCATGTCAGATCGTGCTTGAAGGTTTTTGCCATCTTTATGAACTAAGGGCAAAGCACGGGCAACAATTCGCACGCCTTCGAGCGCGATGCCGTCGCACAGCGGGTGGTAGGCGGGCGAGAGGTAGGACTCGATGTTGTGCGTCAGCGCGTCCATGCCGGTCGCGGCGGTGATGTTCGCCGGCAGCGCGAGCGTCAGTTCCGGGTCGGCGAAGACCGCCTTGGCGAGCAAGGCGGCGGAGAACACGATGCGCTTGATGTGCGTGTCGTCCTCGGAAATCACCGAGGAGCGGCCGACTTCGCTGCCGGTGCCGGCGGTGGTCGGCAGCGCGACGAAGTGCGGTAGCGGCTTGTCGATCGGCCGCACCTTCGGGTGGTCCCAGGCATATTCGAGCACGTCGCCCGGATGCGCCGCCATTAGCGCCACA
>JAYUHJ010000110.1:0-2248 GCA_043767065.1 Hyphomicrobiales bacterium
GCGAGCGCCGAGATCGCCCCGGCGTCGGAGTCGAAGGCGATGACGCGGGCGCGCTCGGCAAGGCGCAATGCAAACGTGCCGACGCCGCAGAACAGATCGGCGACCAAGCGGGCATCGCCGGCGGCATCCGTTACCAGCCGGGCAAGAATTTCCTCAGCCAGAGCGGTGGCCTGCAGAAAGCTTCCGGGCGGCAGTATCACCCGTGCGCGACCGACTTTGATCGACGGTTCGGCGAATTGCGCCACCAGCTCGCCGTGGCGGGTGATGCGCGCGAGTTTCTCCTCGGCGCCGATCGCCGCGAGCGCCGTGGTCAGCTTCGGATTGAGCGGCCCGGTGCCGCGCAGGTCCACGTCGAGGCCGCCGTCTGTCGCGGTAAATGCGAGGTCGATAGGCTTGCCGCTTGGCTTCAGCGGCTCGACCAGCCGCCAGGCAATAGCGATCGCGCGAACAAGCGGGGGCGCGAGGATCGGACATTGATCGATCGGCACGATTTCGTGCGAGCGGCGGCCGGCGAAGCCGACGGCCAGAATCTTCCGGCCACCGTGGCGGGCGTGAAACGTCGCGCGCCGGCGGCCTTCGCCGTGGGCGTCGATCAGATCACCGACCGGCGCTTCGATCCCGGCTTGGGCGAGCGCTGTGACTACGAGTTCGCGCTTCCAATCTCGATATGCATCCGTGCGCCAGTGCTGCACCGCGCAGCCGCCGCAGGTGCCGAA
Source organism: Hyphomicrobiales bacterium (assembly GCA_043767065.1). Classification (GTDB taxonomy): domain Bacteria; phylum Pseudomonadota; class Alphaproteobacteria; order Rhizobiales; family Xanthobacteraceae; genus JAHFPN01. Next base: position 717 of record JAYUHJ010000110.1, read on the forward strand.
ATGCGGGCAGATCGGCTCTATGCGGTCCGGGCTCGGCACGATCACGCGAAGCAAATGCGCGCGGTCACCAGTCCGCTCGACTTCAACCGTCTCGCCGGGCAGCGCATAGGGCACGAAGACCGAACCCTGCGGCGTCTCGGCGATAGCATCGCCGCGGTGGCCTATGCGGGCGATGTCGAGCGTCTCGATGGTGGGAGTCTCGGCCATGCCACTTTCCAAGCAAGAACCCGTAATCACACCCGAACGCGGTCCATTCGCCAAGAGCCTGTGCATGCGCTTCGCTTCGTATTTGGCCCGTCACAGCTCCGATGCTATGGAGGACATCGGCGGGTTCGCCGCCGCCTCTTTCCTGTTCCGGAGCTTGCCATGCGACGCCTCGCGCGCCGCCCGATTGCGATCTTGGCCGCGCTATTATTGCCGCTGATCGCCTGGCCAGACGCGGTCTTGTCACAAAGCCGTACCGAGGTCGCCGCCAAGCAGAAGCCCAAACAATCGAAGGCGAAGCTCAAGGCGAAACAGGACGCCAAGGCAAAGAAAAAGGGAAGCAAGGAGAAGGCAGCCTCCGCCGATGCGCGCATCTGGTCTACGTCGCGCGAGGGCGCCAGCCCGGTGCTGCAATACGGCAAGGCCTCCGAGGAGGCGATCGTCTCGTTCTCCTGCCAGCCGGATACCGGCCTGGTGCGTGTGATCGCGGTCGCGGCGAGCGGCTCACGCGGACCTCGCGCCGGCGACGGCGCGCGCATCCGGCTGATGAGCGGCTCCAGCCGCTTCGAGGTCGCCGGGACCGCATTCGCAAGCGAGAAGGGCCCGGCGCTCTTTATCAGCGGCACCACGCGGATCGCGCCGCGCTTCTTCGCGTTGTTCAAGAAAAGCGAGACCATGACGGTCGAGGTCCCGGGCCGGACCACGGGTATTTCGCTCAAGAGCCTGGGGCCGCGCGGCGAGCAGTTCGAGCGGGCTTGCCTCGGACGGCGCTGAGGCGAAGGCGTAGTCCGCGCTTTACGCCGATTGCAGCGGTGCCTCTGCGTCTAGCATCGTTGCGATCGGAACTTGCTCTGCGAGTATGACGCGGTTTCGTCCCGCGCCCTTGGCCTCGTAGAGGGCGCGGTCGGAGTCCTTCATCAGGTCGACGATGCCGCTCATGCCCGGCGCCGCCTCGGCGACGCCGATGCTGACGGTGACGGCCAAGCCGTTGCCGTTGGACAACAGCGGGCTCACCTCGACGCTTCGCCGCAGCCGCCCGGCAACCACGTAGGCGGCCTCGATCGACGTCTCGGGCAACAGGAGAGCGAACTCCTCGCCGCCGATACGAGCCACGACGTCGCTTACGCGCCTGCCTTCGCGGCAGAGCGCGGCGATCTGCGCGACTACCTGATCGCCCACGTAATGGCCGAAGCGGTCGTTGATCGACTTGAAGAAATCCACATCGAGCATCAAGAGCGACAGCGGATGACCGTGGCGTTGGAAACGGCCCCATTCGGCCTCGGCGAGCTTCATGAATTGGCGCCGGTTGTGCAGCCCGGTCATGCCGT
>JAYUHJ010000111.1:0-2246 GCA_043767065.1 Hyphomicrobiales bacterium
CGCCGAGACGCTGGCCGCCGCCGCTGCGACCGCGCGCGAGGCGAAAAAGCGCGACGTGCGCAGCGATCCGCTGGTCGAGGCGGTGTTGAAGCGCTTTCCCGGCGCCGAGATCGTCGGCGTGACCAAGCCCGGTGCGGCCGACGCTGTGCCGGAGATGGAGGCGAGCGATCCCGATATGCCGCGCGATCCCGAGGACGAGCGCTGAGTCATGGCCGACCTCATGGGCATGATGCAGAAGGTGAAGGAGCTGCAAGAGAAGATGCAGCAGCTCCAGGCCGAGCTCGAAACCCTCGAGGTCGTAGGCACCTCCGGCGGCGGGCTGGTTACCGTCACGCTCTCGGCCAAGGGCGCGATGAAGAAACTCGTGGTCGATCCGAGCCTGATGAAGCCCGGCGAAAAGGAAATCGTCGAGGATCTCGTGTTGGCCGCGCACGCCGACGCGCGCGTCAAGGCCGAACGCCTGGTCGAAGAGAAGGCCAAGGCGCTCACCGGCGGCCTGCCGCTGCCGCCGGGGATGAAGCTGTTCTGATGGCCCGCGCCGTCGCCGGTCCCGAGATCGAGCGCCTGATCCAGTTGCTCGCGCGCCTGCCCGGGCTCGGTCCGCGCTCGGCCCGGCGCGCGGCGCTGCATCTGGTGCGCCGCCGCGTCGAACTGATGGAACCCTTGTCGGCGGCGCTCGCCGACGCGCTCGCCAAGATCGAGATCTGCGGCACCTGCGGCAACGTGGACACGCGCGACCCGTGCACCGTGTGCGCCGACGCCTCGCGCGACCGCTCGATCTTGGTCGTGGTGGAGAACGTCGCCGACCTGTGGGCGCTGGAGCGGGCGAGCGCGGTTTCGGGCCGCTATCACGTGCTCGGCGGCACGCTGTCGCCGCTCGACGGGGTCGGGCCCGACGACCTCAATCTCGCGAGCCTGGTCGCGCGCGTGCCCGGGGGGGAGATCAAGGAGGTATTGCTCGCGCTGAATGCGACCGTGGACGGGCAGACCACCGCGCATTACGTGACCGATCTGCTGCGCGACACCGGCGTGAAGATCACGCGGCTCGCGCATGGCGTGCCGGTCGGCGGCGAACTCGACTATCTCGACGAGGGCACGCTTGCCGCGGCGATCCGGCAACGGACGCCGTTCTGACCACATCGTCATCCTGAGGTGGCGGCCGTAGGCCGCCCTCGAAGGATGATGGCCGGCACCCTTCGAGGCTCGCTACGCTCGCACCTCAGGGTGACGGCAGAACTAGGTCTTCCGTTCCAACTCCGCGAAATGCCCGCGCCGGTCGAGCCACCACAGCAAGATGAGGCTCGGCACCGCCGATAGTGCCGTCACGGTGAAAAACCAGATCCAACCCGCGCTTTCCGCGAGGAAGCCGCCGCCGGACGCAAGCGTGGTGCGGCCGACGGCGGCAAGCGCGGTTAAGAGCGCGAATTGGGTCGCGGTATGGATGCGGTCGCGGCAGAGCGCCGAGAGATAGGCCACGAAAATCACCGTGCCGATCGAGCCGGTGAAGTTCTCGACCACGATGGTGACGGTGAGCGCGGCGTGGTTGGCGCCGACATAGGTCTGCCAAACGAAGACCAGGTTCGAACCCATCTGCAGGAAGGCCGCGATCCATAAGCTGGTGGAGAGCGGTAGCGCGCGAGCGATGACGCCGCCGGCGACTGCGCCGGCGAGCGACGCGGCGAGGCCCACGCCCTTCACGATCGCCGCGTAGGCGGCCTTGTCGAAGCCGATGGCGAGCACGAACGGGCCGGTCATCACGCCGGCGAAGGCATCGCAAAATTTGAACAGCACCACGAACAGAAGGACCAGCACCGCGAAATCGCGCGTGAGGAACTCGCGGAAGGCGCCGAAGGCGGTGTTGAGCACGCGCGTAAGCGCATCGGTGCGTGGGCCTTCGGCGGCGGGCTTTTCCAGCGCGGGCGGTTCGCGGGCGAGCAATGTCGCCACCAGTCCGACGGCAAGGAAAAGCGCCGCCGCCGCATAGCCCCAGCCCCAGACGGTCGTCGACGCCACGCCCACATGCTCGAGCCAGGCGACAAAGCCGATGACGCCGGCTGTCGAAACCAACATGCCGACGCGATAGGCCATGACATAGGCGGCCATGCCGGCGGCCTGTTCGCTGGTGTCGAGGCTTTCGACGCGGAAGGCATCGATCACGATGTCCTGGGTGGCCGAAGCTGCCGCCACTAGCAGCGCGCCGATCGCCACAGCGAAGGGCGCCGTCACCGGGTCGCGGGTGCCGAGGA
>JAYUHJ010000112.1:0-2244 GCA_043767065.1 Hyphomicrobiales bacterium
TTGCTCGACGCTTGCGCGCCCGCGATCGACACGTTGGATGCGTAGTTCACCGTTTGCCCCGAACTGGCGACCAGTCCGGCCTGCCCCGTGGCGCGCGCAGCGATCGCCGACGTGACGTTCAACGCTGCGAGCGAAATCGAGCTCTGTCCTGTGCCACCGCCCGCCGACGGTGCCGGAAGAGCTTGCCCGCCGACGATATCATAGCCCGCCGACAGCACCACCGCGTTGCCGACTACATCCGCGGCGCCTGCGATATTGAAGCCAAGCTGGCTGCCCGCGGCGATCGCCATGGTGATGGCGGTGTTCTTGGGTACCGCGACCGCGTATATGCGATGCAGCGGGCCGGTTCCGGTGAAAGCCGGGCCGGTGATCGTGCCGTTGTTGAACAGCGTGGTCCCGGTCCCGCTGGTGCCCGAGGTCACCTGGATGTCGAACAGCCCGGTGTTGAAGGTGATCGTCGCGGCATCGGCGCTGACCAGCCCTCAGCCATGAGCGGGATCACTTCGTCGACGTGCGGGTAGGGGTAGACGTAGTGCAGCCGCACCCAGATGCCGAACTCGCCGAGCGCGGTCGCTAGATCGAGGAAGCGCGCGCGCACTTCGCGGTCCTTCCACTTGCTCGCGGCATACTTGATGTCGACGCCATAGGCCGAAGTGTCTTGCGAAATGACGAGCAGTTCCTTGACGCCCGCGGCCACGAGCTTCTCCGCCTCACGCAGCACGTCGGCCGCGGGCCGGCTCACCAGATCGCCGCGCAATTTCGGGATGATGCAGAAGCTGCAGCGATTGTTGCAGCCTTCGGAAATTTTCAAATACGCGTAATGCCGCGGCGTGAGCCGGATGCCCTGCTCGGGCACCAGGTCCAGGAACGGATCGTGCTTGGGCGGCACGGCTTCGTGCACGGCCGCCATCACTTCCTCGTAACGTTGCGGCCCGGTGACCGCGAGCACGCTCGGATGCGCCGCGCGGATGATGTCGGGCTCGGCGCCGAGACACCCGGTGACGATCACACGGCCGTTCTCGGCCACCGCCTCGCCGATCGCGGCGAGGCTTTCCGTCCGCGCGGTGTCGAGGAAGCCGCAAGTATTGACCACCACCACGTCGGCGCCCTTGTGCTCGCGCGAAAGCTCATAGCCCTCCGCGCGCAGCTTGGTGATGATGCGTTCGGAATCGACCAGCGCCTTGGGGCAGCCGAGCGAGACGAAGCTCACACGGGGAGCCGAGGTCTCGTCGAGATTGGTGCCCGCGATCTTCAAGAGCCAGCCTTCTTCGCCGACTTCTCCTCGGTGTGCTCCACCGGCGGCGTGCCGTAGGTATGGAAGGAGTGAACGGTCTGCAGGCCCCAGGCCTGGCCCTTCTTGCGTTCGGCCTCGGTCCACACGATCGGCTTCCAGTCCGGCGCCAGGATGAGGCGCGCGCCGGCGTTAGCCACCTCGAAGCGGTTGCCGCCCGGCTCATAGACGTAGAGGAACATGGTCTGCTGGATCGCGTGCTTGTGCGGCCCGGTCTCGATGAACACGCCGTGCTCGAGGAAAATGTCGGCCGCGCGCAGCACCTCCTCGCGGCTGTCGAGTGCATAGGTCATGTGATGGAAGCGGCCGCGCGTGCCGGTATGGTCGCGCGCGATGGCAATGTCGTAGCTCTTGTTGGTCGCCGTGACCCAGGCGCCCATCTCGACGCCGTTGTCGAACACGATCTGCTCGGTCATCCGCATGCCGAGCTGCTCCTGGAAAAACTTCCGCGTCGGCGTCACTTCGCTCGCGAGCAGATTCATGTGGTCGAGCCGGCGCACGTTGACGCCGCGGGCCGGGAAGCGCTGCGCCTGGTTTTTGAGCGCGGGCTTCTGCGCAGGCGGGGGCGCGTACCATTCGGCTTCATAGAACAGCTCTAGCTTGTGATCGTCCGGCGTGCGCGCGACGAATGTCTTGCCCTGGCCGAGATCGCCCTCGGTCCAGCCGATGCCGAGGCCCGCGGCCTCGATTGCCTTCGCGCGCCGCTCGAGCGCCTGCGGACTCCAGGTGCGCAATGCGACGTGTCCCATGCCCGGCTGCTTCGCCGCCGTGAGCTTCAGCGTGTGATGCAGGTAATCGTCGTAGGCGCGCAGATAAACCGAGTCGTCCTTGCGCGCGGTCTCCTGCATGCCGACCACGTCGACGAAGAACCGGAGGCTCTCGTCGGGCTTCGGCGTCAGCATCTCGACATGCGCGAGATGCGCGATGTCGTGGATGGGTTCCGGGTGCACGCT
>JAYUHJ010000113.1:0-2242 GCA_043767065.1 Hyphomicrobiales bacterium
GGTTGTAGATCGTCTTCTCGTCTTCGGCCGTGATGACACGCGAGGTGCGCACGTTGCAGAAGAGGCTGATCTTCTTCTTCACGTCGGTCGGCAGTGGCCTGTCCGTGCGGCACACGATGATGTCGGGCTTGATGCCGATCTCGAGCAGCGACTTGACCGAGTGCTGGGTCGGCTTGGTCTTGAGCTCGCCCGCGCTCGGGATGTAGGGCAACAGCGTCAGATGGACGTAGACCGCGTGCTGGCGCGGCAGCTCGTTGCCGAACTGGCGGATGGCTTCGAGAAACGGCAGGCTCTCGATGTCGCCGACGGTGCCGCCGATCTCCATCAGTACGAAGTCGAAGCCGTCGTTGCCGTCGCGGATGAAATCCTTGATCGCGTTGGTGACGTGCGGGATCACCTGGATGGTGGCGCCGAGATAATCGCCGCGGCGTTCCTTGGCGAGGATCTCCTGATAGATGCGCCCGGTGGTGATGTTGTCCTGGCGGGTGGCGGGGCGGCCGGTGAAACGCTCGTAATGGCCGAGGTCGAGGTCGGTCTCTGCACCGTCGTCGGTGACGTACACCTCGCCGTGCTGGTAGGGCGACATGGTGCCGGGATCGACGTTCAAATACGGGTCGAGTTTCCGCAGCCGCACCGAATAGCCGCGCGCCTGCAACAGCGCGCCGAGCGCGGCGGATGCGAGACCCTTGCCCAGAGAGGAGACCACGCCGCCGGTAATGAAAATGTACCGCGCCATGGGAACTAACCTCTAATCCTCAAAAAGCGATTCGACGAGCGAAATCGCGCCGCATGCCTAAAAAAGCCGAAGGGCCGGAAATCCGGCCCTTCTTGTTGAGTTTTACTGCGAGCGGGGCACTTGAGGCCCGGCGGGTGCCGCCGGCGCAGGGGGCCGCAACTGATCCAGGATCGAGGGCCCGCTCGTCGGCGCGGCCGGTCCCGGCGCGGTCGGACTCGGAAGGGTTGGACCGGTGCGGATGATCGACGCCGGCTGCCGTCCCCAGCCGGCCAGGATCGACAGGATCAGGCTGGTGGCGAAGAACGCGGCGGCCAGGAACGCCGTGGAGCGGGTCAGGAGGTTCGAGCTGCCGCGGCTCGACATGAACCCGCCTCCGCCGCCCCCGCCGATGCCGAGCGCACCGCCTTCGGACTTCTGCAGCAGCACGAAGCCGATCAGGGCGAGCACGATCAGGAGATGGATGACGATGATGACGGTTTGCATGGATTCCTCGGGCCGCGCGGTGCTTTACACGATTGGATGTGCGCTTGCTACCCGCCGGATTCAAGGCCAAAGCCGCGCCTTAAGCCCACGCCTTTCAGCGCCCATAGACCCCTGCAATGGCGAGAAAATCGCTGGCCTTCAGGCTGGCGCCGCCGACCAGTGCCCCGTCGCACTCGGGCGCGAGCAGAAGCGCAGCGGCATTGTCGGGCTTCACCGAACCGCCATAGAGGATGCGGGTCGCGGCCGCAGCAGCACCGAAGCGGCGCACCAGCCGCTCGCGGATCAGCCGGTGCATCTCGGTCATGTCCGCGGGCTTGGGCGTGAGCCCGGTGCCGATGGCCCAGACCGGCTCATAGGCGATCGCCATGTTCGCGGGCGTGGCTCCGTCGGGCACCGAACCTTCGATCTGACGCGACACCACTTCGACGGCCTTTGCCGCTTCGCGCTGCTCCCTGGTCTCGCCCACGCAAATGATTGCGAGCAGACCCGCACGCCTGGCCGCCTGGGCCTTCACGCGCACTTGCAGGTCCTGCTCGGCGTGGCCGATGCGACGCTCCGAATGGCCGACGATCACCGCGCTGGCGCCCGCGTCCTTCAGCATCTCGGCGGATAGATCGCCGGTGTGCGCGCCGGACGGTTCATGGTGGCAATCCTGCGCACCGATCGAAACTTTCGAGCCTCTTGCCTTTTCAGCGAACGCCCCGATCAAGGTCGCCGGCAGACAGACCAACAGATCGCACTTGGCCGCGACCGCCGGTGCGCCCGCGATGACCGCATTAAGCTCGGCGATCGAGGCCCGTAGCCCGTTCATCTTCCAGTTGCCCGCGACCAGCGGGCGGCGCTCAACCATGTTCGAATCCCGATCCCTGTTCTGATCAAGGCGCTAGCAAACCGTCCGTGCGTGCGCCAGTGGAACTTACCAAACCGTCATCCTGAGGTGCGAGCCACCGATGTCGGGTTTACCCGACATCGGCAACTCTTGGTGCGCAAGTCGGCTATAGCCGACTTGCGTGGGCGAGCCTC
>JAYUHJ010000114.1:0-2239 GCA_043767065.1 Hyphomicrobiales bacterium
AATGAGCTTTCGCCTCGCCGCGCAAATCCCGCAGCGCATCGCCGCGATCGCGCCGGTCGCGGGCGCGCTCTGGATCGAGCCGCCGGCGCTGCGCCCGCCGGTTCCCATGTTGTACATCACCGGTACCGCCGATCCGCTCAACCCGATCGAAGGCGGCGCGCCCAGGCTCGCGAGCGGCGGCAGCGACGCGGTGCGCGCCAAGCCCAAGCCGCCGGTCGCCGAATCGATCGCGAAGTGGGCGAGGGCGCTCGGCTGCCCCGCCAGCCCGCAAAGCGACTCGAGCGCCGAGGGCGTGCGCACGCGCATCTACTGCGACCGTGCGCAAGCCGAGGTGCGCTACATCGCGGTCGAGGACCTCGGGCACACCTGGGCCGGGGGCAAGAGCCTGCTGCCCGAGCGCATGGTCGGCAAGACCTCCGGGCGGATCGACGCCACCGGCGTGATCTGGGAGTTCTTCCAGAAGCACGCGAGAAGCGCCGCCGCCCGATCCGGAGCTTCGCGCTAAGCGCGCTCACTCTGCGCGAGCATCGTTCGATTGCGCCCGGCGCGCACCCTCCACTGAGCGGGCGTAGTTTACCGCCGCCGGGTGGCGCGCGCGGGCGGCCGGCGAAGCTCCAGGCGCGCGCCTGCGATCGACAGTACGCCTTCGTTTTTCATTTTCGCCAGCGTCCGGTACAGCGCTTCGTGCGTGAGGCCGAGCTCGAGCGCCCAGCTCTTGCGCGATTGATCGAGCTCAAGCGCGCCGCCGCCTTCGGATTCGATGTAGTGCACGATGCGCTCGCGCGCCCCGCGCAGGCTCAAGCGCTCGCAACGCGTGCGCAGACGCCGCAGCTCGCCCCCCAAGTGGCGCAGCCACGCATGCCGGAAGCCAGTGTCGGTCTCAAGTCGAGCGACGAGCACGTCCCGCGGCACGCGCAGCAGGCGGCTCGGGGCGGCGGCGACCCCGTCGCAGTGATAGCGCGGCGCCTCGAGGCTCGCCTCGGCGACATAGCCGCGCCGCACGCGCTGCAGGATCACCTCCTGCCCGCCGCGGGTACGGCGCAGCAGGCGCACCTCCCCGTCCAGCACGAAGTAGACAAACCGGGGACGCTCGCCCGTGCGGAACAGCACCGAGCGCGCGGGCGCGCTCAGGGTTTGCGCGGCGGCAAGCAGCGGGGCGGGGAGGTCTTCCGGCTCGGCGGGCTTCGCCCTATCGGATCGCATATGACTGCGATCATACCGGCGGCCGGGAGCGGCCGGTAAAGTTCGCGTGTCGCATCCTTTTGAGTACGCACCTATGCTTTCCCACTGCCGTTTTCCAGCACTTCTGCTCGCCCTATGGGCAAGCGCCGCGGCCGGCGCCGAACCGTTCGAGGTGCGCGCCTTTGGCAACTTCACGCGCATGGCGCATTCCGGGGACGCGCGCGCCGTCGTCAAGCTGTCGGAACTGGGCGCGCGGCCCGGAAGCTATGGCGTCGGCGCGCTCGCCGGTTTGCGCGGCGAGGTGCTGCTCTGGGATGGAAAGCTGCTCGTCACGCACGGGCATTCGCCGGAGGGCCGCACTGCGCCAGCCGCCCCGGCGGACGAGGCTGCGCTCTTCGCGAGCGCGCAGGTCGGCGCCTGGGACGAGATCGCCGTTCCGGAGGCGATGACGCAGCAGCAGTTCGAGGCGTTTGTCGTGCGCACGGCGAAGGGCAGGGGAGTCGATGTCGAGCGCGCGTTTGCGTTCATCCTGCGCGGCGCGCTGCCGAGCCTCAAGTGGCACGTCGTCACCGGCGCGGCTCCGAAGCACGGGGGCGCGGGCGGCGCAGGCGCGCATGCCCAAGGCCACGCCAGCAAGCGCGTGTTCGAGGCGGCCGGCGTCGCGGCGATCCTGCTCGGGTTCTACTCGGGCGCGGCGCTCGAGGGCGTCATCTCGCATCCCGGAGAGCGCTTCCACGTGCATTACGCCGATCCGCAGCTCAAGGTCTCCGGCCACGCCGACGCGTACCGCGTGGCGAAGGGCGCCTTACTGGCGCTGCCGCGCCTGTAACGCGTCCTTTCCTTTCGTCCTGGCCGCGCGCGCTCCCCGGCGCGGCGCGTGACCCGCTCGCACATCGATTTTTTTCTGGCAAACGCCGCGGCGTTTCTATAGACGACGCGTCTCCCGGGCCTGTTGCGCGAGCCCGGAAAACAGGAAACAATCGAATGCGTTTTTCACGAATCCTGAAGAATCGAACATGGACCGGCTGGTTTCCTTGCGCGTGTTCTGCCGTGTCGT
>JAYUHJ010000115.1:0-5321 GCA_043767065.1 Hyphomicrobiales bacterium
GAATGGACCGGATCCGCATCCGCGGCGGCCGCGCGCTGAAGGGCGAAATCCCGATCTCCGGCGCGAAGAACGCCGCACTCCCCCTGATGATCGCGAGCCTTCTCACCGACGAGACGCTCGTGCTCGACAATGTGCCGCAACTGGCCGACGTGATGCTGCTGCAGCGCATCCTCGGCAATCACGGCGTCGACGTGACGGTGGCCGGCAAGCGCGCCGGCGAGAGCGAGAATTCCGGCCACACCCTGCAGCTCTCGGCCAAGAACATCGTCGATACCACCGCGCCTTATCATCTGGTGTCCAAGATGCGCGCGAGCTTCTGGGTGATCGGGCCCCTGGTCGCACGCATGGGCGAGGCGCGCGTATCCATGCCCGGAGGCTGCTCGATCGGCACGCGGCCGGTGGACTTCCATCTCGACGCGCTCAAGGCGCTGGGTGCGGCGATCGACATCGAGGAAGGTTATGTGCTGGCGCGCGCGAAGCAGGGCCTGCGCGGTGCGCGCATCCGTTTCGAGAAAAATTCCGTAGGTGCCACGCACACCGCGCTGCTCACCGCCGCGCTCGCGCGCGGCGAGAGCGTGATCGAGAACGCGGCGCAGGAGCCGGAAATCGCCGACGTCGCTGCGTGCCTGCAGAAAATGGGCGCCAAGATCGAAGGCGCCGGCACGGCGACCATTCGCTTGCAGGGCGTGGAGCGTCTGCACGCCGCGCGCCACGCGGTGCTGCCCGACCGCATCGAAACCGGAACCTATGCCATGGCGGCCGCGATGACCGGCGGTGACGTGATGCTCTTGGGCGCACGCACCGAGTTGCTGGAGGCGCCGCTGCAATTGCTGGCGAGCGCCGGGGTCGAGATTACCAAGACCAACGAGGGCATCCGCATCAAGCGCGACGGCGCCGGGCTCGGGCCGGTCGAAGTCTCGACCGCGCCGTTTCCGGGCTTCCCGACCGATTTGCAGGCACAGCTGATGGCGCTGATGACGCGGGCGCGCGGCACCTCGAAGATCACTGAAACGATTTTCGAAAACCGCTTCATGCACGTGCAGGAGCTCGCCCGCCTCGGCGCGCGCATTCACCTCGACGGCGAGACCGCCACAATCGAAGGCGTCGAGCGGCTCAAGGGCGCGCCTGTCATGGCCACGGATCTCCGCGCCTCGGTGTCACTGGTGATCGCCGCGCTTGCCGCCGAGGGCGAAACCATCGTGCATCGCGTCTATCACCTCGACCGCGGCTTCGAGCGGCTGGAGCAGAAGCTCGCCCGCTGCGGCGCCGCCATCGAGCGGGTCGCCGGTTAAGCCCTTTCTCTTCGTCATTCCGGCCGAGGCCCCCGGATTTGATCCGGGGCCGAGAGCCGGAATCCATATCCACCGACCTCGATTCTATCGCTCAGCCTGCGGCTATGGATTCCGGGCCTCGCGTCGTTAACACGACGCTCGCCCGGAATGACGGGTGAGGCCGCTTGCGCAACGCCCGCCGCGCCGGTATTCCGCGCGGGAGGAATGCCATGGCCACCGACACCGAAATGCTCAAGCTCGCCGCGCTGGACGCCGAAGATCTTTCGGTCATGTCCGCGCACCTGCAGGACGCGGTCGCCAAAGTGGTCGACATGGCGTTTCTCATGAAGGAGAAGCGTTTCGCGTTGCTGGTGAACCGGTTCGATTGGGCGGCGGCCGAGCGCGGCCAGCCGATGCGCCGGCGCGCCGGCGTGCATTTCGAGCGCGTGCTGGGGGCACAGACGCGCGGATTTTCGCTGGCCGACCGCGACACGATCCTGAACCTGCTCGCGGTCGATTTCGAGGAGGCCGACAAGCCGTCGGGCACGGTGACACTGTTCTTCTCGGGCGACGCGGCGATCCGGCTCAAGGTCGAGTGCCTGGAAGCTGAAATCAGCGACCTCGGCCCCGGCTGGTCGGCGCGGGCACAGCCCAAGCACGAAGAGAAGTGAGCGGGACGATGCCGATCCGCCTCGATAGCAAAGCCAAAGACTTCGCCGCGAAATTCGACGCGCTTCTCGCCACCAAGCGGGAAAGCGCCGAGGACGTGGAAGCGGCAGTGCGCGGCATTGTCGCCGATGTCGCCGCGCGCGGTGACCGGGCGCTGGTGGAGCTCACGCGCCGCTTCGACAAGGCCGATCTCGACAAGCTCGGCATTCGCGTCGATGAGAAGGAGATCGACGCCGCGCTGGGAACGATTCCGAAGGAAACACTGGCCGCGCTCGAGCTCGCCAAGGCGCGCATCGAAGCGCATCACAAGCGTCAGCTGCCCAAGGACGAGCGCTATACCGACCCGCTCGGCGTCGAGCTCGGCAGCCGCTGGACGCCGATCGAGGCCGTCGGACTTTATGTGCCGGGCGGCAAAGCGGCTTACCCGTCGTCGCTCCTGATGAACGCGGTGCCGGCCAAGGTCGCGGGCGTGACGCGGCTCGCCATGACCGTACCGGCGCCCGGCGGCAAGCTCGATCCACTCGTGCTGGCGGCGGCGAAGCTCGCGGGCGTCAGCGAAATCTATCGGGTGGGCGGCGCGCAGGCGATCGCCGCGCTCGCCTATGGCACCGAGACGATCAAAGCGGTCGCCAAGGTCGTCGGCCCCGGCAACGCCTATGTGGCGGCGGCCAAGCGCTTGGTGTTCGGCCGCGTCGGCATCGATCTGATCGCCGGTCCGTCCGAGGTGCTGGTGCTCGCCGACAAGGACGCCAATCCCGATTGGATCGCCGCCGACCTGCTCGCGCAGGCGGAGCACGACGAGGCGGCGCAGCCGATCCTCGTCACCGACGATGCCAAGCTCGCCGACGCGGTCGAGCAAGCCGTCGCCGCACAACTCAAGACGTTGCCGCGCGCCAAGATCGCCGGTGCGAGCTGGCGCGATTTCGGCGCGATCATCCTGGTGACCTCGCTCGACGATGCGATTCCGATAGTGGACAGGATCGCCGCCGAGCACGTGGAAATCCACGCGGCCGACGCCGAGCGACTTGCCGCGCGCATCAAGAACGCAGGCGCGATCTTCATCGGCGCCTATACGCCCGAAGCGATCGGCGATTACATCGGCGGCTCCAACCACGTGTTGCCGACCGCACGCTCGGCGCGCTTCGCCTCGGGGCTGGGCGTGCTGGATTTCATGAAGCGCACGTCGCTGCTGAAATGCGGGCCGGAGCAATTGCGCGCGCTCGGGCCGGCGGCGATCGCGCTCGGCGAGGCCGAGGGGCTCGACGCGCACGCGCGCTCGGTCGCGATCCGGCTCAACCGCGACTGACGCGGCGCGATGCCCGACACCGGGAAAAGCCATCCGAACCGTCTGGTCGCCGTCGTTCTCGACGAGGCCTCCATCGGCCGCGCCAATCGCGACGTCGAGCACGAACGCGAAGTCGCGATCTATGACCTGATCGAGAGCAACCGCTTCGAGCCGCTCGGGCACGCGGGCGGGCCCTATGCGCTGAAAATCTCGCTCGTGGAGCAGCGGCTGGTGCTCGAGGTGACGCTCGCCGACGGCGCGCCGGTGATCGCGCACGTGCTGTCGCTCACGCCGCTGCGCCGTGTGGTGCGCGATTATTTCATGGTCTGCGACAGCTATTACGCGGCGATCCGCACCGCGACGCCGAGCCAGATCGAGGCGATCGACATGGGCCGGCGCGGCCTGCACAACGAGGGCTCGGAGCTTCTGGTCGAGCGGCTCAAGGACAAGATCGAAGTCGATTTCGACACGGCGCGGCGGCTGTTCACGCTGATCTGCGCGCTGCATTGGAAGGGCTGAAGTGGACGAAGCTCAGCCCGTCGTCCGGCCGCAGTCGGTCCTGTTCCTGTGCGCGCACAACGTGGTGCGCTCGCCGATGGCGGCGGCACTGGCGCGGCATTTCTTCGGCAGCTCGCTCAGGATAGCCGAGGCCGGCGTGCGCGCCGGCGAGCCGGACCCGTTTGTCGCCGCCGCGATGGAGGAGGTTGGCATTGACCTCTCGCGCCATAAGCCGGTGACGCTCGACGATCTCGAGGATCTGGAGGGGCTCGACTTCGATCTGGTGGTGAGCCTGTCGCCCGAGGCCCATCACCGCGCGCTCGAATTGACGCGCGCACGTCCAGTCCAGGTCGAATATTGGCCGATCCCCAATCCCTCGGCGGTCTGGGGCAATCGCGAGCAGCGGCTCGACGCCTATCGGGCGGTGCGCGACGATCTCCTGCAGCGCATCCGGTCGCGCTTCGGCGCCACGCTAGCTGCCGGCGGCTAACTCCAATCCATGCAATGTTTTTTCGCGCAGCGTCGTGCGCGCGCCTGTTCCCATGAAGGGGCAGTTCGGCTAGGTTCCGCGCCCTGCGTCAAGGATGAACGATGATCGGCAGGCCGAAACTCGTGCTCGCGTCCGGATCGCCGCGCCGGCTTCAGCTGCTGAACCAGGCTGGCATGGAGCCGGATACGCTGTTGCCGGTCGAGATCGACGAGACGCCGGAGCGCGGCGAGCTACCGCGCACGCTCGCCGTCAGACTCGCGCGCGACAAAGCGCTGGCCGCGCTGCCGCGTGCGCGCGCGAATGAGGAGCTCAAGACCGCCTATATCGTCGCCGCCGATACGGTGGTGGCGGTCGGCCGGCGCATTTTGCCAAAGCCCGATCTCCTGGAGGACGCGGCCGCGTGCCTGCGCTTGCTTTCGGGCCGCGCGCACCGGGTCTATAGCGGCATCTGCGTGATCACGCCGCGCGATGCGGTACGCACCCGGCTGGTGGAGACCCGCGTGCGCTTCAAGCGGCTCTCGGCCGAGGATCTCGATTCGTATCTGGCGTCGGGCGAATGGCGCGGCAAGGCAGGCGGCTATGCGATCCAGGGCATCGCCGGCGCTTTCGTGGTGAAGCTGGTGGGCTCCTACTCCAACGTCGTGGGTCTGCCGCTCTATGAGACGGTGGCGCTGTTGCAGGGCGAGAGCTACCCGGTGCATTTCGGCTGGCTCAGCCCGGGCTGAAGGCCGTGCCGGAGAAGATTCCGCCAACCGTGCGCGCCAACGACAACGTGCCGGCGCGGCGTTGCCCGATCTGCGGCAAGGCCACGGCCGATGCCTACCGGCCGTTCTGCTCGCGCCGCTGCAGCGATGTCGATCTCAATCGCTGGTTCTCCGGCGTCTATGCGGTGCCGGCGAGAGAAGATGAGGATGAAACGGCCTCTGTTCCCGACGAATCGAGCGCGCGCGACTGACGTCGCGCGGCTGGACAGGGAGAAGGGGGCTTCCTATAAAACCCGCGCTCTCGATCGTCTTCCGGTCGAACGCTCGGCGCCCAGGTAGCTCAGTTGGTAGAGCACGTGACTGAAAATCACGGTGTCGCTGGTTCGATTCCAGCCCTGGGCACC
>JAYUHJ010000116.1:0-5305 GCA_043767065.1 Hyphomicrobiales bacterium
CCGCTTCCGGAGAGCGAAAGCACACCGGCCGCGATGCCGGCGACGATGACGATCGCGATCAGGATAGAGAGGGCAAAGCGCTGCATTTCACAGGCTCAAAGCAAGACGCGGGCGCTTGTGGCGCCCGCGTCCATAGTATCCGCACCCTGCGGAAGCAACAGGCGTTACTTGCCCTGCCAGATGGTACCGGTGACGTTTACGATCGGCAGCCCGACCGTGTTGCCGTACTCGGTCCAGGAGCCGTCGTAGTTCTTCACGTTGTAGCCGAGGATCTTGGCCAGCACGAACCAGGTATGGCTGGAGCGCTCGCCGATGCGGCAATAGACGATGATCGGCTGCTTGCCGTCGGCGCCGACTGCGGCATAGAGCTTCTGCAGCTCTTCCTTCGACTTGAACGTGCCGTCGGCTGCAACCGCCTGACCCCAAGGAATATTCTTGGCGCCCGGAACGTGGCCGGCGCGGATCGCAAGCTCTTGCACGCCGGCCGGCGCGAAGATCTTGCCCGAATATTCGTCCGGTCCGCGGATGTCGATGATCACCGCCTTCTTCTTGCCTTGCACGACGTCGCTCACGTCGGTGAGACGGCCGCGCAGCGCGAGCTTCGGAGCGGGTAGGTCGAAACTGGTTTTGGTGTAGCTCGGCGTCTTGTTGTCGAGCGGCAGGCTCTTGGCTTCCCAAACCTTGCGGCCGCCGTTGAGCAGCTTGGTCTGGTTGCCGACGCCGTAAATCTCGAACACCCAGGCGCCCCAGGCGGCGAACCAGTTATTGTTGTCGCCGTAAATCACGATCGTGGTGTCTTTGGTTACGCCCGCGTTCTCGAGCATGGCCTTGAACTTGTCGCGGCTGACGATGTCGCGCCGCACGGTATCGACGAGGTCCGAGTGCCAGCGGATGTTCACCGCACCCGGGATGTGGCCGCGCTCATAGACGCCCGGATCGACGCTCACCTCGAACACCCGCACTTTCGGATTGTTCAGGTTCTTGGACAGCCAGTCCGCATCGACCACGGCGCCAGTCTGGGCGCTGGCCGGCAACGCGAGCGCGGCAGCAAGGCCGAGTCCCGCGAGCCAACGAAGAATGCGCATAGAAGCCTCCCGTATCAGGTTCACAGGGTGGACAACCCGCCCCGTGTTGGCCGGGAGCATTTGCCGGAACCGCTTGCCTGTCAATTTAATTCACAGACCAATACGAGAATGTGAGGTTAAGAACGTAAAGCAAATGTGAGATGATCAAATCTGTTGCTTTGCAACGCCTTGGCCAGTCTCCCGCTGATACAGGATGAGATCGAGGGAAGGTGCGAAATCCCGCCCGCCGATCGCGGTCAGTAGGCAATGCGCCTGCCCGCGATGATGGGTCTGGTGGTTGAAGAAATGATCGAGCGCCGGCGCCAGCTTCTGCGTCACCGTCATCGGGTTGGTGATGGTCCGGTAGCTGAAAAAACGGTCGAAATCCGCATCTCCGAGCGATCCGATCCATTGGCTGATCCAGGCATCCTCGGCTTGGCGGGCATCCGCCAGCGGCGCCAGATCGCCGAACAGGATCGCGTCGAGCGTGGCGGGCGCGTCGCCCGCGCCGGTGAAGCGATACATCCAGATACGGTCGCCAACCAGGAGATGGTTCAGCGTGCCGTGCACCGATTTGAAGAACGCTCCCCGGTCGGCGCGGTAGTCGGCGTCGGAGAGTTTCGCGGCCGCTGCATAGAGACGCTCGTTCGCCCAGGCATTGTAGCCGGCGAACATCCGGTAGCGATCGGTCATGGCTCTTCTCCGTCAGAGAAGGAACCGTACCACGGCTTCCCGGAGTGCAATCACGCCCACCACGAGGAGCGGCGGGATTAGCCGCAGCGCCGTCGACACATCGCGGCGCAGGAGCACGTGCAGCACGATGGCCGGTGTAGTCGCCGCTGCGCAGAGCATGGTCCAGAAAATGTAGCGATAGTCCTGCGCGATCCCTACTGCGAGAAATCCAAGCACGTACATGGCACCCGAAAGCGCGAACAGGAGTGTGACGCGCCGCACGATCGAATCCCGGATGCCGAATGCGGCTAACGTCCATGCCAAGCAGATCAACAAATACACATAGGGCCGACCCAGCGGTGAATCGTTCAGCCACTGGGCGGCAGCGTCGATCCCGTAATAGAGGAGCGTGGGCTCGAAGGTGAATTCCTCCTGGTTTGTGGATTGCGCGCCGGTGAACACCATCTCTTTGCAATTCGTGCAGATGAACTGGAGAAACCGGTTGAAGTGCGCGAAGCGGTGCTGCACGTACGCGAACGGATGTCCGGCGATGCCTTGGAGCCAAAGTTTGCCGAGGTCGCTTCCGAAGCGGGGTTTGAGATTCTCGTAGACCTCCGGGCAACCGACGCCGTTGAGCTCCCAGCCATAGATGTCCCAGTGCTTCGGCGTGTAGCAGCCCTTATTCCGTTGCACGAAGTTTGGCCCGAAGAAGCCCTGGAACGCGTCGGTGCCGCTATTGAACGTAATGCCGGCGAGATCGAAGACCTGCAATGGCGATATCGGCTGGATGTCTTTGACCCGGTAGATGTAGCGGTCGGCGAGCAGATGTCCGGGCACCACTGCGATCGCGATCAGGCACGCGATAATCGCGCGCCGTACAACGGGTAGCGACACCCAGCGCCAGCTCGACGCGCCCGCGGCCAGTTCGAACAGCGGCGGCAGCCCGAACAGGCTATTCGCGCGCATGAAGGCGCCCGAGACGAAAAACAGCCAGATCGCCGGGATCGCCAGCCGCTTACGCCGGATCCAACCGAACTCGATCCCGGCCGCCAGCGCCACCGCGATCAGCAGGCACACGGCCATGCTGATATCCTTGACCAGCTGGCCGTTGAAATTGATTGCGAGCGGGAAGAACGCCGCGACGAATGTCCAGAATGCGAGCCGCCGGTCGCGCTCGGCGATGGCGATGGCGAGCAGCGCGAAGCCAGTCCAATAGCCGGCTACGAACAGAACCAGCATCGGCTGCGGGCCGTAATAGATTTTCTGCAGTGGAATCCAGAGGAAGCCCAAGAGCGGCGGTTGCCAATTGGTCCAGTCGTTGGCGCGCACCGCCCGGAAATAGGCCCAGGCGTCGTGATGCAGGATGCCCGGATAGAAGGCGATGAAATTGACGATCGCGGCGATCAGCGCCGCAAGCGCGATGCCGCGCGCGAAGCGCGTCTGTTCAGCCGTGGAAGCTGGAAGACTCATGCTGGATCGATGAGGTGCCCGACAAACCCGATCACCGCAAGATCATGGCGAAGCCGGGTCGGCCCAAGCGAAACCCCGGCCCCGCGGGTGCGGGACCGGGGCTCCCGGCACGGGGCACGCGCTGCTTCAGTAGCAGACCGGGACCAGACGCACGCGCGGACCCCACGGGGTCGGGACGACGCGCTTGCGATAGACGCAGGCGCCGTAGGCATAGGCCGGGACATAGGGCCGGGGAGCGAAGAAGATCCGGCCGAAATGCGGACGGTGATGGTAGTGATAGCCGTGATGCCAGTGCGCAGCGGACGCCACAGTGGGGGCGAGCGCGGCGACGCCGAGGACGGCGGCTGCGGCCAGCGAGAGCAGGGTAGTTCTCATGACGCGATCTCCTCTTGAACTCGTTCGTTCGCTTTCTTGCTTCCAATTTCTTGGGCATCGATCTCGACTTCGACAGTTCGAGGGTGCCGAGCGAACTCTAGAAAATGCGCGCTGAACCGTGTCTGAGTCCGGCATTCGTCCGCCGTTCAACTAGGTGAACTGGCGAGAAGCGCGGCGTTCATCGGCGGTTCAGCCGTTTGGCATGATCGGGGCGAACTTGCGGGTTTTTTGCGCCGCCGCTATAGAGCCCGCATCTCGATTTTCCCGATCCCGACAACCCGGCGGAAACCATGGCGCGCGAGCGTACCTTTTCGATCATCAAACCCGACGCCACCCGGCGTAATCTGACCGGCGCGGTCAACGAGCGCATCGAGCGTGCGGGCCTGCGCATCGTGGCGCAGAAGCGCGTCCGCTTGACCCGGGACCAAGCCGAAGGCTTCTACGCCGTCCACCGCGAGCGGCCCTTCTTCAAGGGCCTCGTGGAATTCATGACCTCCGGCCCGGTTGTGGTGCAGGTGCTGGAAGGCGAGAACGCGGTCGCCAAATATCGCGAAGTGATGGGCGCAACCGACCCGGCCAAAGCGGCGCCCGGCACCATCCGCAAGGAACTCGCGGAATCGATCGAAGCCAACTCCGTGCACGGCTCCGACAGCCCGGAAAACGCGGCCATAGAGATCGCCTTCTTTTTCGCCCCGGCTGAGATCGTCGGCTGAGGGCCCGCAGCGGCCGGGCCAAAATCATCTATTTCAACGAAAAGGCGAATTCGGCCTGTCCAGTTTTCCTTGGCAGGGGGCCTTCGCTTCGCTATCCGAATTTAGACCGAGCCCCGCGTAAGGGGCCGGGCCGTGCCGCTGCGGTCTCTCAAGGAGGCTGAGTTCGGCAGCGCGGAGGAACAACGAGGAGAGGGGCGTCCGGTGGGCTTTCTATTACAAGACATGATGCAGGCGCCGTTCTGGATCGCAGCGGCGCAGATCATCGGCGTAAACGTCATCCTTTCCGGCGACAACGCCGTCGTGATCGCACTCGCCTGCCGCATGCTGCCGAAGCGGCAGCGCTTCTGGGGAATGATCCTCGGCGCCGGCGTTGCCGTCCTGCTTCGTATCCTCTTCACGCTCGTCGTCGCGCAAGCGATGGAATACGCATACTTGAAGCTTATCGGCGGCGTCCTCCTCCTGTGGGTTGCGGTCAAGCTCGTGGTGCCGGCGCATTCCGAAGGCGACGGCAAGGTATCAGCCGCGGACAATCTGTGGCGTGCCGTGCGTATCGTCGCCATCGCCGATATCGTCGTGAGTCTCGACAATGTGATCGCGATCGCATCGGCGGCCGAGCTTGCCGCAACGCGTGTGGACATCGCGCACGCGGCCGCGATCAGGGCGACGCTGATCATCTTCGGTCTTACGACCAGCATTCCGCTGATCATCGCAGGCAGCGCGCTGCTGATGGCGCTGCTCGATCGCTTTCCGATCCTGGTTTGGGCCGGTGCCGCGCTGCTCGGCTGGGTCGCCGGCGACATCATGATCAAGGATGCCGTGCTATTCGATTGGTTCCCGGCGGAAGTAATCGATAAACTTCATTATTGGGCGGCAGCGGCCGGCGCGGTTTTCGTCGTCGGCGTCGGCTACTTGCTCCGCCGCGCGCATCACAAGCGCGCGCTGGAATCACCCCTCATCGTCGAGATGTCGCGCGTCGAGTTCCCATCGGACCACGAGCACGAACACGCCAAG
>JAYUHJ010000117.1:0-5294 GCA_043767065.1 Hyphomicrobiales bacterium
TCGGCGATGAGAACGCGTGGAGCCATGGCCGCCTCCCTCAAGCCGCTTTGGCCAGCGCGGCTTTCGCCTCGCCGAAGGCCCAGTCGAGCCAGGGAAACAGCGCGTCGAGATCAGCGCCTTCCACGGTGGCGCCGGCCCAGATGCGGATGTGCGGCGGGGCGTCGCGGTGGCCGGCGACGTCAAAAGCGGCGTTTTCCTTCTCCAGCGCCGTGGCCATGGCCTTGATGAAGGCCGCCTGTGCGTCGGGTGCGAGCGCTGCGACCGCTGGATCGGCGATCCCGATGCAAACCGAGGTGTTGGAGCGCGTGGCCGGGTTTTTGGCTAGGAACGCGGCCCAGGACGTGCGCTCGACCCAGGCGGCGAGCCTGGCGAGATTCCCGTCGGCGCGCTGCATCAGCGCCGGCAATCCGCCGACGGATTTCGCCCAGGCCAGCGCGTCGAGATAGTCCTCGACGCACAGCATGGAGGGCGTGTTGATGGTCTCGCCCTCGAAGATGGCTTCGTTCAGCTTGCCGCCCTTGGTCATGCGGAAGATTTTCGGCAGCGGCCACGAGGGCTTGTAGGTCTCAAGCCTTTCGACCGCGCGCGGCGACAGGATCAGCATGCCGTGCGCGGCCTCGCCGCCCAGCACCTTCTGCCAGGAGAAGGTCACCACATCGAGCTTGTCGAACGGCAGCGCCATGGCGAAGGCGGCCGAGGTGGCGTCGCAGATCGTGAGCCCTGCCCGATCGGCCTTGATCCAGTCGCCGTTCGGCACGCGCACGCCCGAAGTGGTGCCGTTCCAGGCGAAGATCACGTCGTGGGCGAAATCGACTTGGCGCAGGTCCGGCAGCTCGCCGTAAGGCGCCTGCAGCACGCGCACATCCTTGAGCTTGAGCTGCTTGGTGACGTCGGTGACCCAGCCCTCGCCGAAGCTTTCCCAGGCGAGCACGTCGACGCCGCGCGCGCCGAGCATGGTCCACAGCGCCATCTCGACGGCGCCGGTATCGGACGCCGGCACGATGCCGATGCGATAGCCGGCGGGCACCTGCAGGATTTCACGGGTGAGGTCGATGGCGCGCTTGAGCTTGGCCTTGCCCGGCTTGGAGCGGTGCGAGCGGCCGATCAGCGCGTCCTTGAGGACTTGGAGGTTCCAGCCCGGGCGCTTGGCGCAGGGTCCAGAAGAAAAAAACGGCACACGCGGCCGCAATGCAGGCTTCATCGTCATGGCGCTCTACCCTTCCAGATAGATGCCCCTCGGTGGGGAGGGGTGGCCCGCTGTGGGATTGGCAGAAGCGGGGTGCGGCGTCAAGGCTCGCCGTCATCCTGAGGTGCGAGCGCAGCGAGCCTCGAAGGATGGCGGCCCTCGAAAAGTAACGCGGGGTCAGCGTCATCCTTCGAGGCTCGGCGCCAAGAGGCGCCTCGCTCCTCAGGATGACGCACACTCAAACGAAAACGGCGCGGGAAAATCCCGCGCCGTTGATGGTCTCGCTCGAGAAAATCACCCTGCCGCAATCGGCGGCGTCAGCACCACCCGACCGACCACCTTGCCGGCGCGCAGGTCGTTCAGCACCGTGTTCACCTCGGCGAGCGGGCGCGTGGCGAGCGGGACCGAGGGCAGGCCCTTGCGGCGGACGAGATCCAAGAGCTCCGCCATTTCCGGCAGGCTGCCGACATAGGAACCCTGCACCGTCATCGCCCGCAGCGGGAACATCGGCGTCGAAATCGTGATGTCGCCACCGAACAGGCCGACGATGACGAGCCTGCCGCCCTTGCTGATCAGGCTATCGACGCCGAGGCGCGCAGTGTTCGAGGCGCCGACAAGATCGATCGCGGCCCAAGCGCCGCCATTGGTCATCGCTCTGATCTGTTTGGCGGCATCGGGCGTGGAACCGTCTACGACCGCTTGCGCGCCGGCTTTCATCGCAACCTCGCGCTTGGCCGGGTCGATGTCGACGACAATTGCGCCCTTCCCGCCCATGATCTTGTGCAGGCCGAGACACATCAGCCCGAGGCCGCCCGCGCCGATGATGACGATCGGCTCCTCGGCGAGCACGGGGCCGATCTTCTTCAGCGCGCCGTAGGTGGTGACGCCCGAGCAAGCAAGCGGAGCGGCCCGTTCCGGCGGCAGGTCGCCGATGTCGAACAGGTAGCGCGGGTGCGGGACCATGAGATGATCGGCATAGCCGCCGTGGCTGTAGACGCCGAGGCTGCGCGGCTTCATGCAAAGCTGTTCCTCGCCGCGTTTGCACACGGCGCACTCGCCGCAACCCATCCAGGGATGCACCAGCCGCCGGTCGCCGATCTTTACGTCCCTGGTCTCGGGGCCGACCGCGACCACCTCGCCGACATTCTCGTGGCCCATGGTGAGCGGCAGCTTGATGCCGCGCTCCAGGAGATTCATCCGCTTGCCGCCGCCCATCTCGTAGAAGCCGTCCCAGATATGCAGGTCGCTGTGGCAGACGCCCGCGGCGAGCACCCTGAGCAGGATCTCGGTGCCGGCGGGCTTGGGCGTCGGGCGCTCCATCAGGCGCAAGGGCGCGCCGCATTCGCAGACGTCGTAACTCTTCATGGGTACCCCTTCCGCACGGCGAAACCCCCGCCCGGCGTTGTCGCCACCATGAAGCCCCGGTCTGGTAGCCGCAGTCAAACAAAAACGGCGCGGGAAAATTCCGCGCCGTTTCCGGTATTGCGTAGAGGTGGTTCAGCCCTTGCGCATGATCGGCGGGGCGTAGCCGCCGTCGTCGAGCATCCAGCGCATGCCGAGCATCACGTCGTGCGAGTAGATGCCGCGGAAGTACATCGGTTGGCAGGCCGTGCAAGTACCGTCGAGATTGGTGAGAATCCCGGTCTTGCCGTCGCCGAGGCTGACGAAGCGATAGCCGAGATCCACCGAGAAGGTCGGCGTGACCTTGTAGGCGAGGCCGGCATAGAGCGCCCAGGCGAAGTTCCACTGGGAGCCCGTATCGGCATAGGCGCCGCCGCCCGCGATCACGTTGGTGTCGCGGAAATTGCCGATGGTGACGTTGGCGAAGCCGGCGCCGGCGCCGACATAAGGCGTGATCGAGCGCCAGGTGCCGAGATCGGCGAAGGCGTTGAACAAGAACAGCCACTCCTTCTTGATCGCGGTGTAGTCGTTGGTGTTCGTCGGCGGCGGGCCGCCGTAGGCATCAAGCGCCTTGAAATTCGCGCCGCCGCGGTATTCGGCGCTCACATCAAAGCGGAGCCAGCTGTTGTATTGATAGCCGACAGCGCCGCCGAAGAACGGCGCGCTGCTGAAGCCACCGGTATCGAGCCACGTGAATCCTACCGCCGACGCGAACAGGACATGGTCGAGCCCTTTGAATTGCTGGTTGCTCATGCCGATATAGCCGCGCAGGTACCAGCCGCCGTATTCCTCGACCACCGGGGCCGGGATGTAGGGCATCGGCATGTCCGCGGCGCGTGCGGGCTGGAGCGCGATCGCGGAAGCGACGACCGCGGCCAGCGCCAGAACCTTCGAGTTACTCATCTTGCCATCTCCAAAAAGGCGAGCCCGCCGCGGCGGACGCCGGTTACCAGAGCCGGCAGGATGGCAGCCAATGCTTAAAGGGCGCTTAACCTTAACTCTTAACCGCGTTCGTTCATGTGGCAGCTCCCTCTCCCCGCTTCAGCGGGGAGAGGGTCGGGGTGAGGGGCTGGTTGCGGTTGGCTTGGGCCGCGATGCCCCCTCACCCGGATCGCCCTCGCAGCCGCTTGGGCGATCCGACCTCTCCCCGCACGCGGGGAGAGGTGAAGAAGGGAGCATCCGTCCGGTTGTTAACGAAAGGTGAATTTCAGGCGGCGGCCTTGGTCAGCGCCGCGACGATGTCATCGACCACGGCCTCGATCAGGTCGCGGTCGTCGCCCTCGCCCATCACGCGGATCACCGGCTCGGTGCCGGAAGGCCGCACCACGAGACGGCCCTGCTTGCCGAGCCGCCGCTCGGCGGCCTGGATCGCTGCGGCGACCGAGCCGTCATCGAGCGGCCGGCCGGATTTGTAGCGCACGTTCTTCTGCACCTGGGGCACCGGTTCGAAGCGGTGGCAGATTTCGGAAACCGGCCGGCCGAGCTTCTTGATCACGGCGAGCACCTGGAGCGCGGCGACGAAACCGTCGCCGGTGGTGGTGTAGTCGGAAAGGATGATGTGGCCCGAAGGCTCGCCGCCGAGGTTGTAGCCGCCCTCGCGCATCTTCTCGAGCACGTAGCGATCGCCGACCGGGGTGCGCACGAGTTCGATGCCGAGCGAAGCCAGATGGCGCTCGAAGCCCAGGTTCGACATCACCGTCGCCACCACGCCGGAGCGCGCCAGGCGGCCGTCTTCGCGGAAGCTTTCGGCGAT
This sequence comes from Hyphomicrobiales bacterium, assembly GCA_043767065.1. Classification (GTDB taxonomy): domain Bacteria; phylum Pseudomonadota; class Alphaproteobacteria; order Rhizobiales; family Xanthobacteraceae; genus JAHFPN01. Next base: position 4,341 of record JAYUHJ010000117.1, read on the forward strand.
CACGGCGAGGATCTGGTCGCCGTCGATGACGTGGCCCTTCTCATCGACGATGACGACGCGGTCGGCGTCGCCGTCGAGCGCGATGCCGATATCGGCGCGCATCTCGCGCACCTTGGCGGCAAGCGCCTCGGGCGCGGTCGATCCGCAATCGCGGTTGATGTTGAAGCCGTCGGGCTCGACACCGATCGAGAATACCTCGGCGCCCAATTCCCACAGGGCCTCGGGCGCGACCTTGTAGGCGGCGCCATTGGCGCAATCGATGACGACGCGCAGGCCTTCGAACGAAAGATTGCGCGGCAGGGTGCGCTTGGCGAATTCGACGTAACGGTCCTGCACGCCGTCGATGCGCTTGGCGCGGCCGAGCGCCATGGGTTTGGCGAGGTGCTTGGACAGGTCGCCGTCGATCAGCTTCTCGATCTTCAGCTCGATTTCGTCGGAGAGCTTGTAGCCGTCGGGGCCGAACAGCTTGATGCCGTTGTCGTCGAACGGATTGTGCGAGGCGGAGATCATCACGCCGAGGTCGGCGCGCATGGAGCGCGCCAGCATGGCGACCGCGGGCGTCGGCATCGGGCCGGTGAGCAACACGTCCATGCCGACCGAGGTGAAGCCGCCGACCAGCGCGTATTCGATCATGTAGCCGGAAAGACGGGTGTCCTTGCCGATCAGCACGCGATGGCGATGGTCGCCGTTCTGGAACACCAGGCCCGCGGCCATGCCGACTTTCAGCGCCAGCTCGGGCGTGATCACGCCGTTCGCCCGCCCGCGAATGCCGTCGGTGCCGAAATACTTGCGCGCCATGATGTCCGGGATGCCCCGCCGCCTTACCCGACTTCCTTGCCCGATTGATGCTTATTGTAGCGCGATCCTCGCACGAGAAGGTTCAAATTTCGTGAGCGAACTTAACGTATCGGCTCCCGTGCCGCAGTTGACGCCATAGGCAGGCCCTGTGGACTA
>JAYUHJ010000118.1:0-5281 GCA_043767065.1 Hyphomicrobiales bacterium
ACGATGGGCGCGGAGCGCGAGGAGCCCGAAGCGACCGGCGCCGACGCGATCGCAGCGGCGGCCCGCCAGATCGCCGAGACGCTCGAGCTCTCCGCGATCCTCTGTCTCACGAGCTCGGGGGCGACTGCGCTCCGGGTCGCGCGCGAGCGGCCGAAGCCGCCGATCGTGGCGCTATCGCCGAAACTCGCCACCGCGCGCCGACTCGCGCTGGTCTGGGGCGTGCACTGCGTCGTCAACGAGGATGCCGGCGACATCGATGCCGCCGTGGCGCAGGCCTGCCGCATCGCCTATCGCGAGGGCTTCGCCAAGCCGAACCAGCGCGTGATCATCGTGGCCGGCGTACCGCTCGGCACGCCCGGCGCAACCAACATGGTGCGGATCGCGTACGTGGGTTCGGGCGATATCGGGGAGTGAGACCCTAACCGTTCCCCGGGCGAGTACGGACGAAGTCCGTGCGAGACCCGGGGTCCAGGGTCACAAACCTTGAATTGAGTTTTTTTGCCCCTGGATCCCGGCTCGCGCTCACGCTTTCAGCGCTCGCTTGGCCGGGATGACAGCTTCGCTGTCAAATATCCCGGCCTTCGACCTTCACTTCCAGCCGCTTGATGATGTCGCCAATGCTCGGCAGGTGCGGATGCACTTCGAGCGCGCGGCGCAGCGCGTCGAGCGCCCGCTTGTCGTCGCCGATGTCCTGCAGGATCACGCCGAGCCCGGTGAGCGCGCCGAAATGGCGCGGCTCGCGCGCCAGCGTCACCCGAATGTCGGCGAGCGCGCCACTCACGTCTTTCTTCAGATAGAGCAGCGTTGCGCGCCGGGCCCGGGCCTCGGCAAAATTCGGTTCGAACTCGATCAGGGCGTCGAGCAGCTCGAGCGCGAGGTCGTTGTCCTTGGCTTCCACCGCGGCGCGCGCGCGCACCATCAGGAGGTCGGCGGTGTCGCTGCCCGATACCAGCAAGGCGGCTTCGATGCGCGCCTCGATGACCTTGGAAATCTGGGCGTCGGGCGAGCGCTTGAGCGCCTCGAACAGGCCGTCGAGCCGCTTGGCGCGGTCGGGCACCGCCGCGCGCAGCGGACGACGCTCGGCCTTGGGATCGGCGGGAGGAGTCGCGGGCTCTTGCGCCAAGGCAAAGTCGGCCGCGGCCAGCGCGGCGGCGAAGGCGAGACCTGCGAGCAGGGGTGCACGCATGAATCGATTCTATGCCGCCTTGCGGCGGCAGGCAAAGCCAGATTTTCGGGCTTGTAGCCGGCTAGCCTTGACGCGCCTTAAAGCGGCGGTTCGTCTTGTTGATGATATAGACGCGGCCCTTGCGCCGGACCAAGCGGTTATTGCGATGCCGGCCGCGCAGCGAGCGAAGCGAATTGCGGATTTTCATGGCTTGTTTCCGTTTTCAGGCGCGGTCTTAGGGGCCGGGTGCGGGTGTGTCAATCGAGCGAAAAAATGGTGGGCGCGACAGGGATCGAACCTGTGACCCCTACCATGTCAAGGTAGTGCTCTTCCGCTGAGCTACGCGCCCATCCGCGCACCGGTAGCGCGGGCAAATTGCTATATCGGCTCACCGGGGGTGCCGCAAGGCGCGGCGGATCACGCCGCTTTCAGCAGCCGTTCCACTTCGTTGACGAGATCGCGCAGATGAAAGGGCTTGGACAGGACTTTGGCGTCCTTGGGCTTGTTTTCGGAATTGAGTGCGACGGCTGCGAAGCCGGTGATGAACATGACCTTCATGTCGGGGTCGAGTTCGGTCGCTTTGCGCGCGAGCTCGATGCCGTCCATTTCCGGCATCACGATGTCGGTCAGGAGAAGCTCGAACGGCTCCTCGCGCAGACGCTGATAGGCGGAGCGGCCATTGTCGAATGCGACGACCTCGTAGCCGGCATTGGCAAGCGCGCGTTCGAGAAAACGGCGCATATCGCCGTCGTCTTCGGCGAGCAGAATTTTCGGCATCACACACCCACGCCTTACACGTCACAAATCGCGGCGGAATTCCCCGGCCCGGCCTCCATTTGCACCTCCGCCGGTAAACGGCCGGTGAAGGCGCATAAGCCTTTTGGTACCCTTCCCAAGGGGCATCGAACCCCTGCAGTATGGGCCCTTGGCGGGGGATTCCACTACCCTTTTCCGCCCGCCCCGGATTAGCTGGTCCCGAGCCATGAGCGCCCAGATTGTCGACGATTTCGAGGCCGCCTTCGAGGTGCTGGAGCCGACCGCACTCGCAGGTCCCGTGGTCTGCAACTCGCCCCATAGCGGGTGCCTCTATCCGTCCAAATTCATGGAGCTGACGCGGCTCGATCTGCCGACGCTCAGGCGCTCCGAGGACAGCTTCGTGGACGAGCTGTTCGCCGACGCGGTGCGCCTCGGCGTTCCCCTGATGCGGGCGCACTTCCCGCGCGCCTTCCTCGATGTGAACCGGGAGCCCTACGAGCTCGATCCACGCATGTTCGACGGCCGGCTGCCGGCCTTCGCCAATACCCGCTCGCTGCGGGTCGCGGGCGGGCTCGGCACCATCGCGCGCGTGGTCGGCGATTCACGCGAGATTTACGACCGGCGCCTGCCGGTGGACGAGGCGCTCCGCCGCATCGAGCTCTATTACAAGCCCTATCACCGGGCGCTGCGGCGGCTGCTGCTGGACGGCCAGAAGGTCTATGGCCACGCGGTGCTGGTGGACTGCCATTCGATGCCGTCGAACGCGAGCGGCCGGGACGAGCGGCCGCGGGCCGATGTCGTGCTCGGCGACCGCTACGGCACCAGCTGCGCCCCCTCGGTGACCGACACGATCGAGGAGTCGCTGCGCGACCTCGGCTATGCGGTCGCCCGCAACAAGCCCTATGCGGGCGGCTTCATCACCGAGCACTACGGCGATCCGGCCGCGGGCTTCCATGCGGTGCAGATCGAGATCAACCGCGCGCTCTACATGGACGAGCGCAGCTATGCGCGCTCGTCGCGTTTCGAGCGGGTGCGGCTGGATCTGGCGCGCATGATCGGGCGGCTCGCGAGCGTGACCGCTGCCGGGATCGCGCCGATGCGCGACGCGGCCGAATAGGTCAGCAAAGCTTCCGGAAAGAAAAAAGGGCCGCTTGCGGGAGCAAGCGGCCCAAGTCTAGGGAGGAAACGCCCAAGGAGGGCAGCAATAACGCGACGCCATCGCGCTATCGCACTGCAGCAATATGTCAGTGCGCCGCAATATTCGCAACGTATCAGCTATGCGAATGCTGCATGGCAGCGATGCTGGGTGGTTCTAACCCATAACATTCGCGGCCTCGGTGCCCTCATTCAGGCCGGTCCGGGCTGTTCATAAGTCGGGTCGCGCGCGCGGAGGTAGATCAGGGTCGCTCCTGCGAGCACCAATGCCAAAAGCGCGAACGAGGCACGATAGGCCTCGACCGGATAGACCCCGCCCTTGGCCGGAAACAGATCGACCACGAAGCCGGTCACGAATTGCAGGACGAATACGCCGCTCATGGTGCCGAGATTGAGCAGCGTGAGGCCGCGCCCGACCAGTTCGGGCGGAAACAATGAGCGGCCGTGCGCGGTCAGCACCGGCGTATAGGCGGTGGAAATTCCGAAGGCGACGAACCAGGCGACCAGCGTCCAGCCCTCGAGCTTTCCGACCCACGCGATCCAGGCCAACAACAACATGGTGACCAGCGCTCCGCCAATCACCGGACGCTTGTAGCTCTTGAAGATACGATCCGCTGGGCCCCAAACGAAATTGGCTAGCACGTTGGCGGTCGCCAACAGGAACAGCAACTCGCCGCGGCTACCGAGGTCGTAGCCATAGACGTGCGCCAGGTACGGTCCGCCCCAGAGCCCCAGCACCGTGACCAGGACCGCAAAGCCGGAGAAATGCATGGCGAAGAGCCGCGGCACCGAGGGCGTGCGCGCGACCACGGCGAGGCCGCGGATTGTCTCCATCAGGGTCTCGTGCCGGCGCGGCGGCACGACGCCGGGCGGGTAGTCGCGCACGATCACGTAGGCGATGAAACCGACTACCGCCGTGAGACCGGCGACCGCGAGGAAGCTCGGGCGCCAGCCGAATGCGGCGGTGGCATAGGCGAGCGGCGCGGTCGCGCCCAACATGCCGAGCGCCGAAAGCCCGAGCTGAATCCCAACAACGGTGGAGAAGCGCTCCTGGGGGAACCAGCGCGAATAGATCGTGAGCGGCGCGATGAAGAAGCTTGCACAGCCGATGCCTGTGAGCACGCGGCCGAACACCATGACCTCGGACGATTTCGCGGTCGCGAACACGATGGTCCCGGCGACCGCGATGCCGGTCGAGACCAGAAGCACGAGCCGAGGTCCGAAGCGGTCGATGGCGACACCGAGCGGCACCTGGATTGCGGCAAAGCTGAAGAAGAAGGAGCTCGACAGGAGTCCGATTCCGGCCGCAGTCAGGCCCATCTCAAGCGCGAGGTCGGGCGCGATCACCCCGATCGAGGTGCGCAGGAACTGACTGCAGGTATGGATGGCGCAAAGCGCCGCGATCAGCGCGATCGCGGTAGCCGGCGCGATGCCGCCCGCGCGGCCGGGCGGGCCGGCGTATCCGGCGTCCATCCTTGGTCCCCTCCCCGCATCTTGGGTGCGGTCTTGTTGGGTGCAGTCTTGCACGAGTGCCATGGCACGGCCGGCACGACAACGGGCGTCTGCGCATGGAAGCGTTGCCGCGCCTTCATGACGCGGCTATGAGGGCACGGGGGAGCACGATCATGTCCGCCGTGGAATTCGCCGCCTTTGTCGACGAGCTTGCGACGGTTGCGGGCGATGCGATCCGGCCGTTCTTCCGCACCGCACTCGGCATCGAGGACAAGGCGCACGGGGGCGCATTCGACCCGGTGACCGAAGCCGACCGGGGGGCCGAAACGGCGATGCGGGCGCTGATCAAGCAGACGTTCCCGGCGCACGGCATCATCGGCGAGGAGTTCGGCGACGACCGGCCGGACGCACGGCCGCATACAAGTGATGCATCAGCATGATATTGGACGGGTCGTAGAGCGACGCACCTTCCGGCATCAGCCCGTTCTTTACCATCAGGGCCTCGGCATTTTCGTGGCCGGTCTCGGATAGCAATACTGTGTGCTGCTTCAGGTCGACCAGATAGTCGCCTTCCGCGTCTTCTGCTGCTTGGACTTTCAAGTGTGGTACCAGCGCATTGATCTTTACGTACATTGCGGCGGAGTCTTCAGCCTGCCCGGAAATGATGAGCGGCGTACGCGCTTCGTCGATCAGGATCGAGTCGACCTCATCGACAATACAGAAATTGAGGCCGCGCATCACGCGCTCGCTTTT
>JAYUHJ010000119.1:0-5276 GCA_043767065.1 Hyphomicrobiales bacterium
GGACACTCGCCTTACGGCGCTCCACCGCGGCGATTTCGCACCCCGGGGCCGCGCTTTTCGTGAGCCGTTCCAGGCTCTCCGTCAGCGAGCTCCTCGCGCCGGCTCTTGGTGGCCGGAGGCGGGGTCCCGGGCCGTCCCGAGTGCGCGGCTGCGAACCGCGCCCGCAGGCGCCACATCCCCGCTCCGTCAACCAGACGCCTCTAGAAGACGCCCTCGTTGAGCGGGAACAATTTGGATTAAATTCCTAGATTGCGGCAAGAGTTGGGCGGAGGCAGTATTGCAAGACAATTGAACGGAGGATTGCCGCCATGATCATTGCAACGCGCGTGCTCAAATTGCATGACCCGAAGGGCGACGTCGAAATTCCGATCCGTATCTTCTTGCCCGAGTTGCGCCAGGACTATGGCTGGGTATGCCCATTTGAAATCGACTGGCCGGATGGAAGGATGGAAAGATTCGCGGGAGGCCAGGATTCAATGCAGGCGATCATTCTCGCCCTCAGCATGATCGGCGTGATCATTTACACCAGCGACTATCATGAGTCGGGGAATCTATCCTTCGGCGAGCAGGGCCGAGGCTATGGATTCCCGGTACCACACACTGTCCGCGATCTGCTCATCGGAGACGATGCGAAATTTTTCTAGCGTCAGGACTTCTTGAACGTTCGCGCCACGTAATCGCGGATGCGCTTCCCAGTCTCCGGCGCGAGCCAGAGCTTGGCCGCGGCGGCCTCGGCCCCGCGATGGCGCTTCAGCGCAGCGAGCACCGGCCGGCGCATCTGGCGCTTGGTCAGCGAGAAGGCCTGCGGCCGAAGCGCGGCAAGCTGTTCGGCGCGCACAACCGCCTCGTCCAGCAGCCGCTCGGGCGCGACGGTCTCGTCGGCGAAGCCGAGCGCCACGGCTTCTTCCGGCGGAAAGGTCGCGCCTGTATAGATGATCTCGGCGAAGCGCGTTGGCACCGTGACGTAGCGCATGATCTCGAACGGCAGCGGCGGAAACGGCAGGCCGACGAGCAATTCGGTGACGCCCATGCGGCCCTCGCCGCGCGCGACCAGCCGCCGGTCGGCACAGCAGGCCAGGATGCAGCCGCCGGCCACCGCGTGGCCGTTCACCGCGGCCACGACCGGCTTCGGAAAGAAGAAGATCGTGCGATAGAGCTTGTTGAGCGCCGGCAGGAAGCTCTTGAAATAATTCGGTCCGCTCGAAGTGGCGCGCAGCAGATCGACCCCGGCGGAGAAAATCTTGCCGTGCGCCGTGAGCACCACGGCCTCGGCCTCGGACTTGGCGAGCTTCTCGAACTCCCGCGCCAACGCCTTGCAGAACTCGATATCGAGCGCATTGGCCTTGCCGTGCTGCAGGGTGAGCACGGCGATGCGGCGGGTGTGGGTGAGGGTGAACATGGCGCTTTCAAACTCCGAGACTGAGCCGTCATCCTGAGGTGCGAGGCGGCGAAGCCGCCGAGCCTCGAAGGATGACGGGTGCATGAGAAAACGTCTAGTATTCCGGAATCCACACCAAAGAGCAGGGAGATGGGCGCATTCGTTTATATGCTTCGATGCGCGGATGGCTCCTACTACGTCGGCTCTGCGACGGGCGACGATCTGTCGAAACGAGTGGAAGAACATAACGCAGGAGCTCGTGAGGGCTACACCTTCTCACGCCGACCCGTCGCGCTTGTGTGGTCTGAACATTTCCAACGGATCACCGATGCCATTGCCGCGGAACGAAAGATCAAAGGTTGGAGTCGCGGCAAGAAGGAGGCCCTGATTCAAAGCGATTGGCATCAGGTCAGCGCACTGTCGAGACGCCGCGGTGGAAAGCCAAGACGCAATTCAAACTGATCGGCCGCCATCCTTCGAGGGCCGCGTCGTCATGGTGAGGTGCCCGCGCCATCCTTCGAGGCTCGCCCTTCGGGCTCGCACCTCAGGATGACGCGGGCCTCGAACCACGCGCGGCCACCTCAGGATGACGGCTGTATTCACACCCCCTTCGCCGTCTCCCGCAGCTTGTATTTCTGAATTTTCCCGGTCGAGGTCTTCGGCAATTCCATGAACACCACGTGCTTCGGAACCTTGAAGCGCGCCAAGTTGGCCTGGCAGTGCGCGATCAGCTCGTCGGCAGTCGCCGCTTTGCCGGGCTTGAGCTCCACGAACGCGCAAGGCGTCTCGCCCCATTTGTCGTCGGGCTTGGCGACCACGGCGGCGGCCTGCACCGACGGGTGCTTGTAGAGCGCGTCCTCGACTTCGATCGAGGAAATATTCTCGCCGCCGGAAATGATGATGTCCTTGGAGCGGTCCTTGAGCTGGATGTAGCCGTCCGGGTGCATCACGCCGAGATCGCCGGAATGGAACCAGCCGCCTTTGAATGCCTTGTCGGTCGAGGCCTTGTTCTTGAGATAGCCCTTCATCACCACGTTGCCGCGGAACATCACCTCGCCCATGGTCTCGCCGTCGCGGGCGACCTGCTGCATCGTGTCGGGGTCCATCACGTCGAGCCCGTCGAGCGCGCCGTAGCGCACGCCCTGGCGCGCCTTCTTCGTGGCCTGAACGCTGGCGTCGAGCGCATTCCATTCCGCGTGCCAGTCGTTTACCACCGCGGGGCCGTAGGTCTCGGTCAGGCCATAGAGATGCGTGACATTGAAGCCGGCGGCTCTCATCGCAGCGAGGACGGCTTCCGGCGGCGGCGCGGCGGCGGTGAAAAATTCCACCACATGCGGCAGCGGCTTTTTTTCATTTTCCGGCGCGTTCAAAAGCGTCGCCATGACGACCGGCGCGCCGCACAGGTGCGTGACCTTATGCTTGGCGATCAGGTCGTACATCGTGCTGGCGCGAACCTGGCGCAGGCAGACATGGGTGCCGGCCACCACCGACACCGACCAGGTGAAGCACCAGCCGTTGCAGTGGAACATCGGCAGGCTCCACAGATACACCGGGTGCTTCTTCATCTGACAGGTCAGCACGTTGCCGAGCGCGAGCAACGCCGCGCCGCGGTGGTGATAGACCACGCCCTTGGGATCGCCGGTGGTGCCCGAGGTGTAGTTCAGCGAGATCGCGTCCCATTCGTCGCCGGGCGCGGTGCCCTGATAATTCTCGTCGCCTTCCTTCAGCAGCGTCTCGTAATCGATAGTGCCGAGCCGCTCGCCGGGGCCGCTATATTCCGGGTCGTCGTAATCGACCACCAGCGGCTTCACCTTGCATTGCGCGAGCGCGGCCTGCATCACGCCGGAAAATTCGCGGTCGGTGATGACGATTTTTGCTTCAGCGTGATCGAGCGAAAAAGCCAAAATCGGCGCGTCGAGGCGGGTGTTCAATGTGTTCAACACGCCGCCAGTCATGGGCACGCCGTAGTGCATCTCTAACATTCCCGGCGTGTTGGCCATCAGCACCGCGACGGTGTCGCCGCGCGATATCCCGCGCTTGGCCAGCGCCGAGCCGAGCTTCTTCGCGCGCGCATAAAAATCGCGATAGATCGTGCGGTGCTTGCCGTGGATGATCGCAACCTGATCGGGAAACACCGCCGCGGCGCGCTCCAGATACGAGAGCGGCGTCAGCGGCTGATAGTTCGCCGGGTTCTTGTCGAGGTCGATGTCGTAGGCTGTTTGCATCAATCTCTTATACACTTCACCGCATTCATCTGACTTTCATCCAGTCTATCGCTACATCTACCAAACTGGATGTTGCGCTCAAGTGCGCTGGCGTCACCGGAGTGTCGATGGGACAACCCTTTAGAACCATGTCAGTCGTGCTGGAATAGGCGTCCGAATATACTTGGCTGCAGATTACGACGTACCTGTTCGACGTCAGTACATCTTTGTTCCACAAGCCGCGCAACAGGTCTCTCCCGAGTCCGAGTGCGCCTAACAAACTGTAGCGCTTTCCAAGCATCGAGAGCGCACGCAGTGCAACCGTAAAGCGGTGGTCGCCGCTCGCGGTAACGTCCCTCCGTACGCGCATGATTGTTTCTGGAAGGTAGTTATAAATACTCTCTTGAACTACTCCCCGGAACGGCAAGGCTTCGAGCAAAAGGTCGTCGAAGAGAAATACCGCAGCATGGGTCCAACGCGCATGCTCGGAGGAAAATCCGCCGCGCTCTTGAGCGCGCGCAATGCTGCGATCGACGACGCCTGGCGACGGTTTGCGAGATAGAATCAGATCGCCCGGCAAGAACTGCTTCAAATTCGGTACATAGCCAAACCTACGTATCGCTTGGGGAAGAACGGAAACGCTGGTTTCAGCTTTGGAATTTTGTACCGCTTGCGGGTTTATCTCGATTTGCTGCAATCGGACACCGCAGGGCAGGATAACTATTACACGGGCTGAAGCTGAAGCGTGGTCACTTCGGCCAAATCTTTATCACTGCTTTGAGCGGTCCCGGCAACATGCACGCCGGGCTTCAGGAACCTGAGGGGCAACTTCATGTCGCTGCTTGTCACTGAAAAAAAGCCATGAGTATTCGCGTTAAGCGGTCCATCGAAGCGAACAATTCCGAAACCGTCTTGTTCGACTCGGACCACAGTTCCGGAAAAGTTGAACTTGTCGGCCATTGCAGGCTCCCGAAGAAAACGCCTACGTAAGAATAGTCATTCTTTTTGAAGTTTCAAGCCACTTGGTTGTACATTCTACCAACACTACCTTGAAACAGTCTCTATACCTTGAAGACCGCGAAAATCCCGCCGCGCAGCAGCTCGAGCGAGACGAAGAACATGATGAGATAGGTCACCCGGTAGAACTGCTCCTGCGAGACGCGGCGCACCAGCCAGACGCCGAAGAAGGTGGTCACGACCGCGAGCGGGAACAATACGGCCGACGTCCAAAGATTGACCGGCGTGAGCTGCCCGAGCGCGAAATAGGGATAGACCTTCAGCACGTTCACCGTCGCGAACAGGATCGTGGTAGTGCCAGCGAAAATCTCGCGGTCGAGCTTCTGCGGCAGCATGTGCATGGCATAGGGCGGCCCGCCGGCGTGGGCGACGAAGCTGGTGAAGCCGGCCGCGATGGCGAGCACGAAGCCAACCGCCCTGGGCGGCGGCGCTGCGTCGCGGCGCGGCGGAAACGCCAGGCGCTGGGCCAGGAAGGCCAGCGTCAACGCGCCGACGACCGCGGCCACGGTGTTGCCGGGCAGCAGGCCGAACAGCACGGTGCCGGCCACGGTACCGACCAGGCCCGCAGGCAGCAGCAGGCGCAGCAGTGCGCGGTCGCGCTCGCGCCAGAGCTGGCCGATGCCGGTGACATCCATCACCAGCAGCAGCGGCAGCATGATCGCCGCGGCCTGCGGCAC
>JAYUHJ010000120.1:0-2213 GCA_043767065.1 Hyphomicrobiales bacterium
GTCTTTCGGCCTACCCCTTAGCAAACCCGGTCAGGGCCGCCAAAGAACGAGCGATGGTGACTTTGTGTGGTCGCTCGATTTCAAGAATCGTGCATCGTCTGAACGAGGATTTTCCAGACACCGTCGCGCCGATAAAGGTTGTAGGAGAACGTCGTCTCCCAAAGGGTATCTCCTCCCGCGTTCTTGTAAGCCCAGCGAACCGTGGCCATTGCACTATTTGCGCCGAGCGGACGGAAATCCTCCAGGATGTATTCGCCTTGTGTGAATCCCTTGGCTTTATATTGCCGATCCACTTCGGCAAATAGCGCTTCGGTATCCTTCAGCGTCGGGTTTATCCGGACAACACCCATCCGCGCAGTGACACAAGGCTCGGAATAGAAGGTGGCAATTTGTGTCGCCCCCTGGCTGAACGACGCTTTGTACGCATCGAAGAATCTTCTCAACTCGTCCTGCATCTCAGCTCTCTAATTTCGAACGAAGCGCGCACGGTCGTGCGGCTTGGAGAAATCCTGCTGCGGCCCGACCGGCACGATGCCGAGCGGATTGATATTCGAGCGCGCCCGGTAATAGCTGCGCTTGATATGGTCCATGTTCACCGTCTCGGCCACGCCCGGCACTTGGTAGATGTCGCGCAGGTAGTTGGAGAGGTTCGGATAGTCGGTAATGCGCCGCAGGTTGCACTTGAACAGCACGTAATAGACCGCATCGAAGCGCAACAGTGTCACGAACAGCCGCCAGTCGGCCTCGGTGATGCGGTTGCCGACGAGGTAGCGCGATTTCGAAAGCCGCACTTCCAGCTCGTCGAGTGCCGCGAACAGTTTCTTGAACCCTTCCTCGTAGGCGGCCTGCGTCAGCGCGAAGCCGGTGCGATAGACGCCGTTATTCACGTTCGCGTAGACCAGCTCGTTGACCTTGTCGATCTCCGCGCGCAGTTCGGCCGGGTAATAGTCCTCGTGCGCGTTGGTGAATTCGTCGAAGCCCGAGTTGAACATGCGGATGATCTCGGACGACTCGTTGTTCACGATCGTCTTGCGCTGCTTGTCCCACAGCACCGGCACGGTGACGCGGCCGGTGTAATGCGGATCGGCCAAGAGATAGACATCGCCGAGCACCTTCTTGCCGTTGACGGTGTCCGGGATCGAGCCCGGCATGTCGCCGAACCACCAGCCGCGCTCCTCCATGGCCGGGGCCACGATCGAGAGCGAGATCGCGTTTTCGAGCTTCTTCAGCTTGCGGAAGATCAGCGTGCGGTGCGCCCAAGGGCAGCCGTTCGCGATGTAGAGGTGATAGCGGCCGGGCTCCGCCTTGAAGCCGCCGTCGCCATCCGGCCCCGGCGCGCCGTCGGGCGTCACCCAATGGCGAAATCGGCTCGGCACCCGGACGAACTGCCCGCCTTCCTTCTTCGGATCGTAGCGGTCTTCTTTCCAGACGCCATCGACGAAGTGGCCCATAGCTGCTCCTGCTTCCACCTACATATCGGCGCTCGCGCAGCCGCAAGCAATGGACCCGTTGCCGCGGCCGTGATATCCCGCGCGCCTCGCCGAGGATCCGTCTTGAACGATCTGTCGCTCACCATTTTGCCCGAGCAGCCCGACGATGGGGCGGCGATCGAGAAGCTGTACGAGCGCACCTTCGGCCCCGGCCGCTTCGCGCGCACCGCCTATCGCCTGCGCGAGAAGATGGCCCACCGGCGCGACCTCTCGTTCACGGCGCGCATCGGTACGCTGCTGGTGGGCTCCGTGCGGCTGACGCCGATCCGGATCGGCGATGCGCCCGCCATGCTGCTCGGCCCGCTCACCGTAGAGCCGCCGTTCCGCGAGCACGGCATCGGCCGCTCATTGATCGAGGCTACGAACAAGGCCGCGGTTGCCGCCGGCGTGAAGCTCTTGCTGTTGGTCGGCGACGAGCCTTATTACGGCACCTTCGGCTTCAAGCGCGTGCCGCGCGGGCGTGTCACGCTGCCGGGACCGGTCGATTCCAACCGCATCCTCGTCGCCGAGCTCGTGCCCGGCGCCTTCGAGGGCGTCGAAGGCCGCACCCGGCCCGACTACCGGGCCGCGCCGGCTGCTTGAATCAACAGGCTTGATTCAACAAGCTTGCATCACCACGTTTCCCCCGCCGCGTTTTCGCCGCGCGGCGTGATAGGATGCTTGCGCCGGAGCGAACCCGGCCGCGCTGCAGGAGAAGACTATGTCTGGCATGACGGGATGGAT
>JAYUHJ010000121.1:0-5270 GCA_043767065.1 Hyphomicrobiales bacterium
CCCGACGCCGCGAGCGTCTCCCGGCGTCCCGGTCTGGCGCGCAAGATCGCCGTAGGTCGCGGTCGCGCCCCAGCCGATCGAACGCGCCGCAGCGCAGATCTCCCGGTCGGTCGGCCCGACCTTCGACAGGTCGAGAACGGCCGATGAGAAATCGACCCGTTCGCCCGTGGCGTAGCGCTGGATTTCCGCGATCAATTGTTTGATGTGCGGCGGCGGAACCTCCGAGCGAGTGCCGCCTGATCTCGTTTTCAGGCGCCGCTCGGTCGAGTCCCGGTCGGCTTCGGGAAGTTGCACCCGCTTCAGGCCCCGCTCGCTCCAGGCCACGCCGCAGGGGCCGATGGCCGTGTCGAACAGGCAGTAGTGCTCATGGAGAGGAGCTTGAGCCTGCGCCGCTGTGATGTCGCCTTTCGCCATACGAATCAGGCCGTCCGCCCGAGCACGTTGCCGAGGTCGTTATAGATCGTGTGCAGGTGCTGCGCAGCCGGGTCTACGGAGCCCATCTCGATCACGAAGCCATCGGCGATCACGCGGTAGCCGAACGCCTTTTCCGGCGTGTTGGGGCCGTACCAGGCGAAATGCACGGCGTCCCGATCGCCGGAGCGGACGCGCGCCTTCTGGGCTGCGGCAAGTACCGGCGACAAATAGTCGACCGCATAGGTCTCGATGAGTTGCCAGATCAGATCGCGTTGTGCCGAGCCGAATTCGGCGGCGGCGAGACCCACCTTCTGCGCGTTGGCGCGCTCGCGTCCCGCATAGGACATGATGTTGTAGAGGTGCGTATCCGATAAGCGGGCGCGCGCTTGCAGCGGCGGAGCCAGATCGCCGATCAGCCGGCGCGCCAAAGCCTCCTCGTTCTTGAGCGTTACGAGGCCGGCATGTTTTCCCGATGTGACGCGGTTGGGATAGGACGAGAACGAGGACGGCGTCACCGAAACGATGCGGCCGTCGCGCACCGCGATCGACTGGGTCAGATGATGACCCTCGACCCGGAAGCCCCAGGCGCCGGTCTCTGCCGGAGTCCCGAAGACGGAGAACGAAAATCGCTCCGAGGAACGCTGGCCGGCGCCGTTGCCTTGCGACGCGAGAACATCCTGCAACGTCATCACGTTCTTGGTCTTCTCGATGCCACCGGGCGACAGCAAGGTCGCGAGCAGGTCCCAGGCTGCGGCTTTCTGCTCGGCGCTCATCTGTTCGAGTCGTAAGCCCGGCTTGGCGTAACCGCCGACGCCGAAATAATTCCAGCTGCGCCATTCGGGTCCGTCCCAGGTGAACGAAGCGGCCTTGAGCTTTTCGGGATCGAGGCTCGAGAGAAATTTGCGCGTGCGCGCCAGAAAATCGGCGGCGGGTGAAAGGCTGGTCTGCGCGGTAACCGCATTGGGCAGCATCGCCGTGCCGAGGAGTGCGGTGCCGGCCAGAATCATACTGCGGCGATCGAGTTTCGTGGAGTTGGAATTCGAAATGGGCGTCTCCCGGTCAGCGCTACCGCGCCGGACATTAATCTAGTGTGCAATCGAAAGGCGGCGCATCAAGGTCCAATGTCAGCGTGGTCACGCGTGTGTGATGAAACACGCAAAATAAGCCGCTATCCCGGCTAGCCCACCAGCCCGACCGCCTCGCGGTAAAGCTCGACCAGCGCCTCGTGCTCCTTGCGCTCGTCGGTGTCCTGCTTCCGGAGCCGCACCACCACGCGCATGGCCTTGACGTCGAAGCCCGCGCCCTTGGCCTCGGCATAGACCTCGCGGATGTCGTCGCCCAGCGTCTTCCGCTCCTCCTCCAGCCGCTCGATTCGTTGAACGAAGGCCTTGAGCTGGCCCTTGGCAAAGCTGGTCTGCGCGGCCATCGCGGGCCTCCCCTATTCAATCGCTATTTTCGGAACCTAGTGCTTTTCGGGCCGCGACTTCTCGAACGCGGCGTTCTGCTCGGCGCCGGCCTCGCGCTGATGGCGCTTGCGCCATTCGTCATAGGGCATGCCGTAGACGATCTCGCGGCTCTCGTCCTTGGTCATGGCGACGCCTTTCGCATCGGCGGCGTCCTTCATCCAGTTGGATAGGCAATTGCGGCAGAAGCCCGCGAGATTCATCAGGTCGATGTTCTGCACGTCGGTGCGGCCGCGCAAATGCTCGACCAGGCGCCGGTAAACGGCGGCCTCAAGCTCGGTGCGGGTGCGGTCGTCCATGGCGGTTCCTCATGATCCCGGCCCTTTGGACTTAGGCCGCGCCTTGGGCCGGTGCAAGGAGGTGTCGCGACCGGCGGATTGGTCTATGTCACGGCCAGCATGGATTCCAAGGACGCGCGCGACTTTCTACTCGACCTGTTTCAGGCTGCGGTCGCGGCCGCGCACCCGGACTACTGCCTGCCGCCTGCCCTGCCGCCGGCTCCGGAGCAAGGACGCATCGTCGTGCTCGCCGCCGGCAAGGCCGCGGGCAGCATGGCCGAAGCGGCGGAGCGCCATTACCTCGATAAGCTCAAGCTCGCGCCTGAGCGGATCGGCGGGATCGCGGTGACGCGCCACGGCTATGGCCGGCCGTTGCGTCGGATCGAAATGATCGAAGCCGGCCATCCGGTGCCCGATGAGGCCGGGATCGCCGCGGCGGCGCGTACGCTGGCGCTCGCCGATGCGGCGGGCGCCGACGATCTCGTGCTCGTACTCATGTCGGGCGGAGCGTCGGCCAATTGGGTCGCGCCCGCGCATGGCGTGTCGTTCGAAGACAAGCGCACGCTGACGCGGGCGTTGCTGGCGTCCGGCGCAACGATCGGCGAGTTCAACGCGGTGCGGAAGCATCTCTCCGGCATCAAGGGCGGCCGGCTCGCGGAGCGGGCGGCGCCGGCGCGCCTGGTCGCGCTCGCGATCTCGGATGTCCCCGGCGACGATCCATCGGTGATTGGGTCGGGGCCCACGGTGCCGGACAACACGACGCTGGCCGACGCACGCGCGGTGCTAGAGCGGCGGAACATCATTGCCCCCGCCTCCGTCGCCGCCGCGCTGAACGATGCCAAGAACGAGAGCCCGAAGCCGGGCGACGCGGCGTTCGCCGGAAACGAGTTCAAGATCGTCGCACGGCCCGCGGATGCGCTCGAAGCCGCGGCCGAGGTCGCGCGCACAGCCGGGATCGAACCGTTGCTGCTCGGCGCTGACCTAGAGGGCGAGGCGCGCGAGGTTGCCGCCGATCACGCCCGCCGCGCGCTCGCGCTGGCGCGCGAGGGCCGGCGCGCGGTGCTGCTCTCGGGCGGGGAATTGACTGTTATAATTCGGGGCAAGGGTCGTGGCGGCCCGAACCAGGAATATGCGCTGGCTGCGGCCATTGCGCTCGCGGGCGCGCGGGGCATTTCAGTGCTCGCCGCCGACACCGACGGCACCGACGGCGGCGCCGGCAGCCCGGACGACCCGGCCGGCGCTTTCGCCGACCCGACCACGCTCGGCCGCGCCCGCGCGCTTGGCCTCGATCCTGCCCGGTTCCTCGCCGAAAACGATTCCGGTGCGTTCTTCGCGCGGCTCGGCGACCTGCTGCAAACCGGGCCGACCTACACCAACGTCAACGACTTCCGGGCGGTACTCGTTGACACTTGAGGGGGCCTTAAGGGAAATGGTGCATCCGTTGCTGCTTCGCCGCATGAGGTGGCTCGCTTGAACCGGCTTCCTGCATTCGATCCGGCCCGCATCGCGGCGCTCGCGCTGTTCGCGCTGGCGTTGTTGTGGCCGCTGCAGGCGTTCGCCGATTTCCGCCTGTGCAACCGCACCTCGAGTCGGGTCGGGATCGCGGTGGGCTACAAGGACCAAGAAGGTTGGACCACCGAAGGCTGGTGGACCATCAACGCCAATGCCTGCGAGACGCTGATCCGCGGGCCGCTGGTCGCGCGCTTCTATTACGTCTACGCCGTGGACTACGACCAGGGCGGCGAGTGGGCGGGCAAGGCCTTCATGTGCACGCGCGAGCGGGAATTCACCATCCGTGGCATCGAGGACTGCCTGGCGCGCGGCTATGACCGCACCGGCTTCTTCGAGGTCGACACCATCGAGCAGAAGAACTGGACACTGCAGCTGACCGAAAAGGGCCAAACCGTCCCGGCGGTGCCACCTACGCCACCACAGGCGCGGCCGGGCGTGCCGCCCCCGCAGCAGCCCGCGCAGACGCGGCCCGGAGCCCCGGCCCGATGAAACGCGAACGCCGCACCAAGATCGTCGCCACGCTGGGCCCGGCTTCGTCCGATCCGGCCATGATCGAGCGGTTATTCATGGCCGGCGCCGACGTTTTTCGCATCAACATGAGCCATACGCCGCAGCCGCGTATGCGCGAGCTTGTCGCCGCGATCCGCGCGATCGAGGCGCGCCACGGCCGGCCGATCGGCATTCTCGTCGACCTGCAGGGGCCGAAGCTCCGGCTCGACACGTTTGCAGGCGGCGGCGTGGACGCGAAGCCGGGCGCGATTTTCGTGCTCGATGACGACGCCAAGCCCGGCGACGCCAAGCGCGTGCATCTTCCGCATCCGGAAATCTTCGCCGCGATCGAACCCGGCCATCATCTGCTGATCGACGACGGCAAAGTGCGGCTGGTGGCGACCGAAGTCTCTCGGACCCGCATCGTGACCAAGGTCGAGATCGGCGGAAAGCTCTCCGACCGCAAGGGCGTGAGCCTGCCGGACACGACCGTTCCGGTCTCCCCGCTCACCGACAAGGATCGATCCGATCTGGAAGCGGCGCTGGAGACCGGCATCGACTGGATCGCACTCTCTTTCATCCAGCGGCCGGAAGACATCGCCGAGGTCAAGAAGATCGCGCGCGCGCGGGCTTCGGTCATGGCCAAGATCGAGAAGCCGCAGGCGGTGACGCGGCTAGCAGAAATCCTGGAGACCGCCGACGCGCTCATGGTCGCGCGCGGCGACCTGGGCGTCGAGATGCCGCTCGAGCGCGTGCCCGGCCTGCAGATCCAGATCATCCGCAGCGCACGCCGCCAGGGCAAGCCCGTGGTAGTGGCGACCCAGATGCTGGAATCCATGCTCAGTTCGCCGGTGCCGACGCGCGCGGAGGTCTCCGACGTGGCGACAGCGATCTTCGAGGGTGCCGACGCGGTGATGCTATCGGCCGAATCCGCCTCGGGGCGCTATCCGATCGAAGCGGTCGAGACCATGAGCCGCATCGCCGAGACGGTGGAGCGCGACGCGGCGCACGGCACCACGATGGGCGCGGAGCGCGAGGAGCCCGAAGCGACCGGCGCCGACGCGATCGCAGCGGCGGCCCGCCAGATCGCCGAGACGCTCGAGCTCTCCGCGAT
>JAYUHJ010000122.1:0-5268 GCA_043767065.1 Hyphomicrobiales bacterium
CATCATGCACGCACTGCGCCGCAAAGAATGGACGCTGTTGCGCCGCGATCCTTGGCTGATGTCGCAATCGCTGGTGCAGATCCTCTATCTGCTGCCGCCGGCGCTTTATCTGTGGCGCAGCTTCGGCGAAGGCCATGGCCTGTCGGTCGTGCTGGTGCCGCTCCTGGTGATGGCGGGCGGCCAGCTCGCGGGCGGGTTGGCGTGGCTCGCGATCTCCGGCGAGGACGCCCCCGATCTGGTGTCCACCTCGCCGGCGCGGCCGGGCTGGATCGTGCGCGCCAAGATCGAAGCCGTGCTCTCGGCCGTGGCGCTGGTGTTCGCGCCGTTCGTGCTGGCGCTGGCGATCCTTTCGCCGCTGCAGGCGCTGGTGACGGCGGGCTTCGTCGTCCTTGCCGCGGCGTCGGCGACCGCGATCCAGTTCTGGTTCCGCACGCAGGCCAAACGCAGCCATTTCCGCCGCCGCCACACGTCGTCGCGCATCGCAACCTTCGCAGAGGCCTTCTCATCGATCGCCTGGGCCGCCACCGCCGCGCTGGCAAGCACAGGTAGCTGGATCGCGCTGATCGTCGGCCTGCTCGCGCTCGGCATCCTTGGAGTCACGCGGCTGATCAGCCCGCACGGGGCCGCTAGGCCTTAATTCCGGGCCCGAGGAGGCGTTTCTTCGCCCCACCGCCGAACACTTAGGGCGCGCCGATCTCGTCGAGCAGCTTGCGCATCCGCGCGCGGCCGGCCTTGAACGAATGATGCTCCTGTACGTGCGCGAGCCCGGCTTCGGAAAGCGCATTCCATAGCACCTCGTCCTCATGCAGCCGGACGATCTGTTCGGCGAAATGCGCCGGATCGCGCCCGATCAAGATGTGCTTACCATCCACGAGATCTATCCCCTCGGCCCCGATCTCCGACGCGACGCACGGAATTCCATGCGCCAGCGAGGAGACGACCTTGCCCTTCGCACCCGCTCCCCACCGGATGGGGGCGACGGTCATGCGGAGCTTGGCCAGTGGCTCAGCGAGATCGGGGGCGTGACCTACAACGATCACCCCTGGCGTCGAGAGGCTTCTGAATTCCTCAGGCATCGCCGAACCTATGATGAAGAACTGCGCTCCCGGCAGCCGGATTCGCACAAGCGGCCAGATTTCCTCAAGAAAATATCGGACTGAATCACCGTTTGCCTGAAACCCAAAGTTTCCAATGTATCCGATTCCGGACCTGGTGCTGAACGGCGCCGCCCGACCTGGGCATTCTCGGAACAACGGGAAATGCCACACGAGCGCGCCCGGAACCGCTTTCTCGAGAAGTTGTTTCTCGAAAGAAGAAACTACGATCGAAGCATCGGCTTTGCGTACAAGTTCAAGCTCTCGTGCTTTTCTCTCAGCGATGCGGTTCATGCGCAGCTCGTCACCTTCCGCCGCCTCAACCTTTGCCCTGCGTGAGGCACGCAAGAAATGTAGATCGAGAACGTCAAAGATGATTTTGGCCGACTTGCAGTGTTGGCGGACGGTCTCGAAGAAACGCCCGCCCGAAACGACACGGCAAAGAAAACAGACAGCGAAACATTCGCCCTTGCGCTCCAACAATTCTTCGATCGAGGAGAACTGCTCCGGCCCGACGCAGGTCACCCCCATGTTTTCAAGATCGCCACGCTGTGACTGAGGGGGAGAGAATTCGCGAACTGCCGCGAAAACCACGCGGTAGCCGAGGTCGATGAACATTTGAATGTAACTCAGCGTAGTGAGCGAACCGGAGTCGCGGTCGGCCACGGGATAGACATCATCCAAAAACAACAGGAGCGGCAGGGTTCCGTCGAACGGATCCTCCGATCTCCCGAGTGGCTGGCGCAGGAAACCGCGCAAGCGGCCGGCAAGGGTTCTCAGCCGCTGCATGCTTCTGACCATCATCAGGGTTGTGTTACGCCTTACGCGCACCTTGGATCATAGCTTTTCTCGTAGAACCATGGAACAAACACATCCAGATCTAGAGTTTCTGGGGTTGGACCAGATGTACGCGTTGATAGTCCGCAGCGCCCGTTAATTCATGGCGGCATCGGAATCAGTTCGCGATCGAAGCATCTGCATCGTCGGCATGGGGAATGTCGGCTTGCCGCTTGCTGTCGCCTTCGCGCATGCGGGGTTCCAGGTGTTCGGCGTGGACCGCGATCCGCGCGTAGTGGACTGCCTTCGCGGCGGTTACTCCCCGTTTTTTGAGGCCCACCTCGACAAGAAGCTGGCGGAACATATTTCCAGTGGAAGCATCGTTCCGGGCGCAGCGATCCCGCTCGATTGCCCGGCGACCGTCTTCGTCGTCGCCGTGCCGACGCCCGTCGATGCCGCAAAGCGTACGCAATTCGATGCGCTGCGTAGCGCCGTCGTTTCCGTCGCGGAAGCGCTCAAGGCGGGCGACTTGGTGGTGCTGCGCTCCACCGTCCCGCTCGGCGCCACACGCGGGATCGTCATGCCGATCCTCGACAAACGAGGTGTCGATTACGGCCTGGCCTATTGCCCGGATCGCACGGTCGAGGGTAATGCGCTTGCAGAACTTGGATCGTTGCCGCAGATCATCGGCGGTCTCGACGCGAACTCGCTCGACCGCGCCACGGAATTGTTTTCCCGTATCGCCCCGAGAGTGGTCCGCGTCTCGAGCGTCGAGGTTGCGGAAGCCGCCAAGCTGATCAGCAATACGCAGCGTGAGGCGGCTTTCGCATACGCCAACGAGGTCGCGCACTTGTGCGAGGAAGTCGGCATTTCGGCACGCGAAGTCATCGGCGCGATCAATCTTGGATATCCGCGAGCCAATCTTGCGCTCCCAGGCCCGGTCGGCGGCCCGTGCATGACCAAGGACGCCTATATTCTGACCGAGGCGTTGGAGCGCAACGGATTCTCGCCGAAGCTCACACTCGCGGCGCGTGCCGCGAACGAGGCGCTACCCAAGCGCACGATCGCGCGGCTCGCACAGCGCTGGCGAGCCAGAAGCGGCGCACGGAGTTCACCCGGCCGGATCGCGATCCTGGGACTCGCCTATAAGGGCCGGCCGGCGACCAGCGACATGCGCGGAACCATGGCGATCCCGATCATCCGCCTGCTCGCCGCCGAATTTCCAGGCGCGCAGTTAACCGGCTTCGATCCGGTCGTGGCGCCGGAGGCCGTCGCGGCCCTCGGCGTCGAGCCGGCGCGCAAGATCGAGGATGCCTTCGCCGGCGCGTCGCTCGTGGTGATCCAGAACAATCACGAATTCTTCGCACGCATGCCGCTCAGCGAACTATCGCAGCGCATGGCGAAGCCGGGAATGATCTACGACTACTGGTGCCTGTTCGATAGAACGGCGCCGGCGCTGGCGGACGGAATCGAATATCTCGGATTTGGAAACGCCGGCTCAAGCTGAGACGTCAGTCGGCGGCCAAGCTCACCACAACCCGAACGGCCCTCTGCCCACCGCGCGGTCGGCCTCGGGTGTGATGCCCCAAGGCCGCTGCTGGTCGGGCGCGATGAGCGGCCGGCCGGTCTCGTCGGTGAAGCCGATGACCGAGAAGGAGTCGCCAGGCGCGGTGCCGGGCTTGAACGCCTCGAGGATCACCTTGTCGTCGCTGGGGCCGGCGCGGGTGCCGGTGCGCGCATTGATGCGTATGAGCTTGATGCCGGCCGGTACGCGGAACGGCTGCGCCGGCCGGTCGGCAAGTGCGATCTTCATGAATTCGCGCACGATCGGCGCCGCATAGCCGCCGCCGGTGACGCGGGCGCCGAGCGAGCGCGGCCGGTCGTAACCGATATAGACCGCAACCACCATATCAGGCGTGTAGCCGACGAACCAAACGTCCTTCTCGTCGTTGGTGGTGCCGGTCTTGCCTGCTACCGGCCGGTTAAGATCGCGCAACGCCGTGCCGGTGCCGCGCAGCACGACGCCCTCGAGCATGTGCGTGACTTGATAGGCGGTCATCGGGTCGAGCACGATCGGGCGGCGATCGACCAGCGTCGGCTCGGGCTGCGTGGCCCAGGCGGTGGCGGCGCAGCCGCGGCATTCGCGCTGATCGTGCTGGAAGATGGTCTGGCCGTAGCGGTCCTGGATGCGGTCGATCAAGGTCGGGCGCACTTTGCGACCGCCATTGGCGAAGATCGAGTAGCCCGCCGCCATGCGCAGCAGCGTCGTCTCGCCGGCGCCGAGCGCCATGGAGAGCACCGGCAACAGATCGTCATAAACTCCAAAGCGCTTGGCGTAATCGACGACCAGCGGCATGCCGACGTCCTGCGCCAGGCGCACGGTCATGACGTTCCTGGACTGCTCGATGCCGAAGCGCAGCGTCTGCGGGCCGTAGAACTGGCGCGCGTAGTTTTCCGGCTTCCACACGCCGAGGCCGGGGCCCTGGTCGATCTCGATCGGCGCGTCGAGCACCACCGACGACGGCGTGTAACCGTTATCGAGCGCGGCGGCGTAGACGAACGGCTTGAACGAGGAGCCGGGCTGACGGAACGCCTGGGTCGCGCGGTTGAACTGGCTTTCGTCGTAGGAGAAGCCGCCGACCAGCGCCTGCACGCGGCCGGTCCAGGGATCCATCACGATGAGGCCGCCCTCGACCTCGGGCACCTGCTTGAGCCGCCACTGGCCAGGGCGGTTCTCGAAAGTCTCGACATAGATCACGTCGCCGGGGTTCAGCGCCTGACTGACCCGCACGACCGGCTTGCCCTTATCGCGGCCGTCGGCCTGCTTCACCCATTTTACGCCTTCGAGGGGAATGACGCCGATCTCGCGCTCGGCCGCGAGCGCACCGGAACGGTCGCGCGGCGGCTGCAGGCCGACGCGGGCGCCCTGATCGGTCACGTCGAGCACGACCGCGAGCCGCCAGGCAATGTCCGAGAGCGCCCTCACCTCGCCAAGTCTCGAGCCCCAGTCGCCCGTCGTCTCGAGCTTCTGCATGGCGCCGCGCCAGCCGCGTGCCTCGTCGTAGCGCACCAGCCCGTCGGTCAGCACCTTCTTGGCGACCACCTGAAGCTTCGGATTGAGCGTGGCGCGAACCGAGAGCCCGCCCTCGTAGAGCTTTTTCTCGCCGTAGCGCCACGCTCAATCCAAAGCTCCAGGTGGTCGCCAAGAAGGCGCTCACCGACGGGCTGGTGCGCTACGACGAGGCGCGCGGCTGGCGCGGCGCCATGCAGAAACTCGAAACCACGGGCGACTGGGGCACCAGAATCGGCGAGGTGAGGGCGCTTTCGGACATCCCGTGGCGGCTCGCGGTCGTGCTCGAAGTAACCGATCAGGGCGCCCGCGTCGGCCTGCAGCCGC
>JAYUHJ010000123.1:0-2208 GCA_043767065.1 Hyphomicrobiales bacterium
GGCGCCATCGCCCAGCCTGCAAAGCCGAAGGTGACCGAGCCGGCAAAGATCGTGTCGTTCGCGAAAGGCCCGCGCGCGGCCTGCGAAGGGCTGGCCGGCTGCGACTTCATCCTGCTCAACGGAAATCCGAAGACCGGGCCGACGCAATGGTTCTACCGCCTCAAGGCGGGCACGCCCTTTCCGAAGCACTGGCACTCCTCGCCGGAGAATTTCATCGTCGTCACCGGCGCGCTGACGTTCAACCTGGAGAGCGGTCAAGTGCATACGCTCAAGCCCGGGGAGTACATGGGATACCAGGGCGGCATGATCCATTGGGGGCAGTGCGAAGCCGGCGAAGACTGTCTGTACTACGTCTTCAACAGCCGGCCGTTCGACTTTCATCTGGTGAAGTAAAGCCCGATCGGGGAGGCACGATGAATGCACGAATCCGCGCGCCGGCGCTCACGCTGGTGAGCCATGCGCTGTGCCCCTATGTGCAGCGGGCGGCGATCGTTCTGGCGGAGAAAGGCGCGGCATTCGATCGCCGCACCGTCGATTTGGCGAACAAACCGGACTGGTTCCTGGCGCTCTCCCCGCTCGGCAAGACGCCCGCGCTGCTGGTCGGAGATGGGCCGGAGCGCACGGCGCTGTTCGAGTCGGCGGTGATCTGCGAATACCTGGAGGACACTATCGCGCCGCGCCTCCATCCGGACGATGCGCTCGAGCGTGCCCGGCACCGCAGCTGGATGGAATTCGGCTCGGCGATTCTCAACACGATCGCGGCCTTCTACAACGCGCCCGACGACCGGGCGCTGGAGGCGTGCCGCTCGGAGCTCGCGTCGAAATTCGCCCAAGTCGAATCGGCGCTGGGAAAAGGACCGTATTTCGCAGGCGAGCGGTTCTCGGTCGTCGACGCGGTTTTTGGCCCCGTGTTCCGCTATTTCGATAGCTTCGACCGGATACGCGATTTCGGCGTGTTTGCCGGTACCGCGAGGGTACGCGCCTGGCGCCAGGCGCTCGCGCCGCGACCTTCCGTGCGCGATGCGGTGGCGGCCGACTATCCGGAAAGGCTCATGCTTTTCCTCAAGGGGCGGAACTCAGCGCTGTCCACATGGATCTAGCAGTTCGCTGAACTGGGGAGGGCCAGAGCGTCGCGCCGTGACGCCTAGCCGCGTCGATAAATGCTCGGCGCGATGCCGAAGCGCTCGCGGATGTAAGCGCTGACCGTGGATCCGCCCTGCTGTATGAAGAGCGCGTCCAGATACCGCCGGCTGATGCGCATTCGCTCCGCAAGTCTGTCCGCGGACAGACCCTCGTCAGCGAGCTCGAATTCGACTGTCGCACATGCCCGTTGCACCAGCGCGGTCGCCGGGCTCTTGCTGCGCAACGCGCTTGCGGCGCCCAGCAACTCCAGCAGCGCCGCAAGCGCATGGCTCGCGGCCTCCGGGCGCATCGCAAGGGCTCGATCCGCCAAAGACAAAACGAAGTCCCGCAACAGGGCATCGCCGCTTTCTCCCGCACCTTGCGCTATCGCCGTGCGAGGCTGCCACATAGACGTTCTCGAACGCCGTCATGCCTCCGAACGGCTTCGGAATCTGGTGGGTTCGCACGAGACCAAGCCGGCAACGCTCGGTGGCGGAGAAGGACGTTACGTCCTGGCCGCGAAAACCGATCGCCCCCGCATCGGGCGAGAGCGCGCCGGCAAGGACGCTGAAAAGCGTCGTCTTGCCGGCGCCGTTGGGGCCGTTGGGGCCGACGATGCCGACGGCTTCCTGCTGCCGCACCTGGAGATCGAGGCGATCGAGCACGACGAGCGCGCCGTAGCGCTTGCTCACGCCGAGCGCGCACAGCGTGAGTCCTGCGGAGGGCCGATGCACGGCGAAACGTTCCGGCCCGAGAGTCAGGCGTTGTAGGGCAGGAGCTTCGCCTGCACCGGGACTTTCGGGTCGGTCGCGTTCTCCGTGACGACGTAATCGAACTTGAACTTTCCTCCCTTTGCCGGCACCCATTGCGTTCCGATGATGGGGGTGGCCGAAACATTCGCGACCGGGCCGCTGGTGAAATCCACCTTGCCGACCATCGTCACGGCCTTGAGCGAACGGATAGCCTGCACCACCGCGTCCTTGCGCATCGGCGGGTCGGGCCCGCGCCAGGTGGACGTGCGCATCGTCGCGGCGAGCAACGTCGATCTTCGCGCCGAGGTCAAGGCGGGACGCTTTCGCGAAGATC
>JAYUHJ010000124.1:0-2204 GCA_043767065.1 Hyphomicrobiales bacterium
TGAGCGAGTTCACGTAGCCGAGATACCACGTCGGTTCGGTGAAGATCTTGCGGTAGTTCTCGAGCGTGAAATCACGCGGCCATAAGGTGAAGCCGCCGAGGATTTCGTTGGTCGTCTTGAAAGACATACTGAGCAGCCAGTAGATCGGCAGCATCAGAAAAACGATGTACAGCGCGGGCACCAGCCATTTGATCCGGCGCATCAGTCCTCCTCGCCGCGGGTCATCACCCGGTAAAACAGCCACGACAGCAGCAGGATGATGAGAAAGTAGATGAGCGACATCGCCGCCGCCGGGCCAAGGTCGAACTGACCGAGCGCGATTTTCACCAGGTCGATCGACAGCAGCGTGGTGGCGTTGCCCGGCCCGCCGCCGGTCAGCACGAAGGGCTCGGTATAGATGTTGAAGCTGTCCATGAAGCGCAGCAGCACCGCGATGGTGAGTACGTGCTTCATCTTCGGCAACTGTACGTGCCGGAACACCGCCCAGGCCGAAGCGCCGTCGATTTTCGCCGCTTGGTAGTAGGCGTCGGGGATCGCTGTGAGGCCCGCGTAGGCGAGCAATACCACAAGAGACGTCCAGTGCCACACGTCCATCGCGATCAGCGTCGCCCAGGCGGCGAGCGGCTGGCGTGTGTAGTTGTAATCGATGCCCGCCTGGTTCAGCGTCCAGCCAAGCAGCCCGATGTCGGGCAAGGCGAAGATGTTCCACATCGCGCCGACCACGTTCCAGGGAATCAGCAGCGGCATCGACATCAGCACCAGGCACACGGATACCCAGACCCCCTTGCGCGGCATGGCAAGCGCGATCGCGACACCGAGCGGCACCTCGATCGCCAGGATGATGCCGGTGAACATGAGCTGGCGCTTCAGCGCGTCATGGAAACGCGCCGAGTGCAGCACCTCGTCGAACCACTTCACGCCCTCGAAGAAGAAGCGGTTGTTGCCGAACGTTTCCTGCACCGAATAATTCACCACGGTCATCAGCGGCAGGATGGCGTTGAAACCGACCAGCACGAACACCGGCAGCACCAGCCACCAGGCTTTCTGGTTGACGATCTTCGCGCTCACGCGGCGACCCGTCCCGCGAGCCAGCCGTCAACGTAGAGATGCGTATGCGCCGGGTCGAAGCTCACGCAGGCGTGCTCGGATGGCACGCTCGCCTGCTCTTCGAGGAGCAAGCGGATCGCCGTGCCGCCGTGCCGGGTCTCGACGATCTTATGGCGGCCGATGTCGCTCACGCGTACCACCTGCACCGGGATGCCTGCGGCCGAAAAACGCACAAACTCCGGCCGCACGCCGATTTCGACACGCCCGCCCGGCGCCGCGCCCAGAGCGTTGGCGGTCGCCACCGGCAGGCCGGCAATGCGCGCGGCGCCGCCGTCGAGCTCGCAAGGCAGGATGTTCATCCCCGGTGAGCCGATGAAATGACCGACGAAGGTGTGGTGGGGCCGCTCGAACAGCTCCACCGGCGTGCCCACCTGCACCACCGTGCCTTCATGCATGACAACGACCCGGTCGGCGAAGGTCATCGCCTCGGTCTGGTCGTGCGTGACGTAGATCATGGTCATGCCGATGCGCTGGTGCAGTTCCTTCAGCTTTGAGCGCAAGCGCCACTTCAGGTGCGGATCGATCACCGTGAGCGGTTCGTCGAACAGGATCGCGCTCACGTCGGCGCGCACCAGCCCCCGGCCAAGCGAAATTTTCTGCTTGCCGTCGGCGCTCAGGCCGGCGGCGCGTGCACCGAGCATCGGCTCCAGGTCAAGCATCTGCGCGATCTCGCGCACCCGTGCCCGCACGCCTGCCTCCGGCATGCCGCGGTTGCGAAGCGGAAAAGCGAGGTTGTCGTAGACGCTCATCGTGTCGTACACCACCGGAAACTGGAACACCTGCGCGATGTTGCGCCGGTCGGGCGGGCTCGCGGTCACGTCGGCGTCGCCGAACAGCACCCGGCCCTCGCTCGGGTGCAGCAGGCCGGAGACGATGTTGAGCAGCGTGGTCTTGCCGCAACCCGAAGGACCGAGCAGCGCGTAGGCGCCGCCGTCGGCCCACTCGAGATCGACGTTCTTCAACGCCCAATCGGCATCCGCGCGGACCCCGCGCGCCGGGCCGGCGAGGTAGCTGTGCCGCAACTGCTCAAGGCGGATGCGCGCCATGGTGCTCAGCGCGCGCTCAGTGGGCGACTCTCGAGCCGTCCGGCCCGAAGT
>JAYUHJ010000125.1:0-5249 GCA_043767065.1 Hyphomicrobiales bacterium
CCTAGATAGACGCCCTGCCCGCGGTGCGGCGCGGCGCGGCCGCGTGAAAACGCATCTCGTTACCGGTTACGTGCATGTTCTGATAGGAGGAAGAGCCGATCATGTCAGCTAAAGGGTTCCGATAACCAGGCCATTTACCGACAACCATCGACCGGCAAAGACGAGCCCGATCTGCGCGCCGCGTTTCCTCGCACCCATGTGCAAATGCGGTTCCAACGAGTTGCCGGAGTTACCTACCTTGCCGAGAGGTTGCGCCTTCAACGTCCAAAGAAGAGCAACACCGGCAAGGCACAACGGGTAAAACGCGAAAAGTATTTGAAGGATCACCCTAGACGGCGCGTGCGCTCGACGAAGGACTATAGGTCAGCACTGTGGCGCCGTCCTTTCAAGCCAACCGCCAAAGCCACGAAATAGACCACGAAGGGAACCATGATTGCCCAACCGATCCCAGGTCGTTCCTGAAGCGCGTGCACGTCAGATATAGGGCTGAGCATAACGGTGATGATGACGATTGCGAGCGTCACCAAGGACAACCGCGGGGAACCGAATACCGCTGCCAATGCGGCGACAAACAACATGGCCAGAGACAAAAACACCGCCGGTGTAAACGGAGCAGCGCTCGGGAGTACGCACAACGCCGCAACGGCGATGGATACGATCGCTAACCTGCGGCCCTTTCCGACTTTGTTTAACATATGGCGCAAATCTAAGCGGCCGGCGAAGCCGGCCCGCATGAGCGACGTGATTGTTCACGATCCACCGTGGTGACTAGCTCTGCTTCAACGGCTACCTGGTTCAATCACGATTACCCCCGCCGTTGCCTGTAGCGGGTAGGACTCCATCACCGGACCGGTAAACCAGACTTTCACCCGTTGGCCCACGCGAAGTTCGGTGGCGCTCACGACACCCTCGCCTTGGCGCAGCACTTGAGTACCGTTTGTCATCCTCACGCTTGCCTTGGCGGAACCGTGCTGCTCGGCGGGATTCTCTTCCACGGCGACCATGGGTAAAGCCACGGCCGTAACCTGCCCGACAATCGACGGCGTCGTGCGTGGGAGGGCTGCTGTGACATCAAGTGCCGGTGGATCCGTTGCCGCGGGTGAACACGCGGCGACCATCAGGACGCTGAAGAACAGTGCACTCACCGGGCAGGCGCGCATGCGTATCGTTTCCGCTCCTCGAGTATAGCGGAGGTGGGCGATGGAAAAGTCTAGCCGAGCAGGATCTTGAAGCGCTTGCGTCCCTTGATCCGGTAGATCGAGAAATCGCGCTGGTCGATAGTGGCGACCGCCCCGGTGTCAACGAGCGCGCGGGCTACCGAAGGCATTGCGTGCGAGCGCGCGCACGTTGTCCGATTGCAGCTTCTCCGCGCCCCGTGCCGGGATCAGGTCGACGGCGAGGGTGTAGGCGTTCGAGCCGCCGCCGGCCGCGTCCAGAAACCGGTCCAGCGCGCGAACCACCACTTCGGACCGCGTCACGCCCTGCTTCGTGCAATAGTCGGCAAGCTTCTGTTGCACGCCCGGCGGAACGCGGGCATTGATCGTGTCGGCCATGTCGGCGCCTTAGCGTGATAGGAACGCGATCGATTGTAATACAGATCTCCGACGGCCTTGGAACCTGCGACGCAGCTTGTGCGTACAAGGGGTTGCCCGGAACGCGGTGGCAGGGGCGGTAAGGTTTCAGGCAGGAACGACGCAGGACGGCCGCAGGTTTAATTTTGCCGCGTGCTTTTTGAAAGCGATGTCAAAAGTCAGCAGTTGCCCGCATCCGGCACTGGATGCCAGATGCAAAGCGTCCGCGAATGCCACTCCCTGGTGCTGATATTTCAATGCCGCCGCCACTACCTCGGCATCCTCCAGCACGACATTGCTCAACCCCGCGAGGTGCGTGACGACCGCATTTACTTTGTCATCCGAAAAACGGTACTGCCTGGTTGAGGTTAACGCCCACCACAATTCCTGCACCACGGTCTTCGGCACGAACAGCAGCTCTTCTCCCCTCAAAGCCGTTACCGCCGCCGCGTGTTGCTTTGCGTCGTCCGCCGTGTAGTAGCGCACCAGCACGTTGGTATCCACGGCTTTCATCGTGATTTTGCCGCACCCAGGACGATGCCTTTCTTGATGTCCGCCAGCGTGGCCTTGCGCCCCTTGTAGTTCAGTATCCTCGGTCCGTCTTCAATTTTTGACCCGCTTGACGGCTTGTCGGGAACGATGCGCAGCGTGTGTCCTTCGCAGATAACCTTGACTCTGCTGCCTTCCGTGAATCCCGCCGCGATCATGCCTTTTTTAGGAATGACAATCTGCCGCTTGCTGGAGATCGTGGTTGCCATGGCGATGCCCTTCACAGGTAAAGTATCTTTTCGATCTTACCACCAGACACTTACCGGGTAAAACGCCGCATGAGTAGACTGACCCACGGGAAAACCAAGGCGGCGCCCGGCCGCGCGGTCTACATGACTGAGGCGCTGCTCGAGATCGACAGCAACTACGACATCCTGAGCTATCTCACCGAACCGGAGCGCCGGGAGGTGCTCGCACAGGGCGTCTCGCAGGTGCGCAAGGCCGGCCAGCATGCGTTCGTGCAGGGGGAGGCGCATGAGGGGATCTTTCTGATTCACACGGGGCGGGTACGCAATTACTACGTTGCGCCCTCAGGCCGCGAGATTACGCTGGCCTACTGGACGCCAGGGCATTTCATCGGCGGGCCGGAGGTTTTCGGCGGCGGGCGGCACGTGTGGTCGGCGGTGGCGCTGGAGGAATGCCGTTTCACGTTTCTGCCCGCGCCGAACCTGCGACGGCTCGCGCTGAGCATACCCAACCTGGCGATCGGTCTGGTCGAGGGTCTGGTCTACAAGGGCAAGTGCTACTCGGCGCTGCTGCAGATTCTCGGCACGCAGCCGGCGACGGGGCGCCTCGCGCATCTGCTGCTGACGCTCGCGGAACGCGAGGGGGTGCTGCAGGATTCGCCCATCGTTCTCGGCCGGCGCCTGACGCACGATGAGCTGGCGAACATGGTGGGGGCGACGCGCCAGTGGATCACGGCCTCCCTGCAGCGCTTCAAGAAAACCGGTTGCATCGCGCTCGACAAAGATCGGATCGTGATTCTGGACAAGGCGAAGCTGCGCCAAGTTTACGAATGAGCCGGGAGGGTCGCGCTACCCCCAATGGCGAATGCTCGCGTGCCCGAGCGCGAACACGGCGATGGCGGCGAGCGTCACCAGTGTGAGCCGCCGATGGGTGGCGGGTTTCGAGCGGCGGAAACAAGTCGCGCCGAGGGCCGCGCCGGCCACCAGGGCCGGAAGCGTGGGCGCCGCGAGAATGAATGTGCCGCCGGCGTAGAGTTCCGAGGCGACACCGAGCGCCATGGCGATCGACGCGCTGCACAGGAAGAACATCATCATCGAGGCGCGTCGCACCGCGGCGCTGACCGGCACGGCGAGAAAATAAAGCACGATCGGTGGACCGCTCATCGCGCTGCCGCCGCTGAGCAGCCCCGAAAGGGCGCCGATACCGAGCTTCGAGGGCGCGCCGAGATGCCAGGGCGCGCCGGAGGGCGTTCGCCAGGAAAGAAGCACCGAGGCGAGTAGCAGCAGGCCCAAGCCGAAGCGCATCGGCTCGGCCGGCACCGCCGACAGGATGTAAAGGCCGATCGGGGTGCCGAGCAGCGCCCCGAACACGAGCCAGCCCAGCGCGTTCCACTGCACCAGCCCGATGAGGCTGGGCAGGAACCCCAGCGTGAGGGCGATCTCGAACAACAGAACGACCGGCACCGCTTCGACGGGATCGAGAACCACCGTCAGCATCGGCACCGCCGCCAGCGCGAAACCGAAGCCGCTGTAGCCGCGAATGAAGCCCGCCACACCGACCGACAAGGCGATGTAAGCAAGTTGTGCGTGCGACCATTGCCCGAGCATCACGGCCTCACGGCGCCATGGGTTCCATGCCCCTCCTTTTGATGACCGCCGCCGCCGCGGGCGAGGCAAGAAACCCGATCAGTGCCTTGGCGGCATCCGGCGCTTTGGCGTTTGCGGTGACAGCCGCCGCCCAGGTGAACTTCTCATCGTCTTGCAGCTCCGCGGGCAGCCAGCCGACCAGGTCGTAGCCGGGCGTGGCCAGAATCTCCATCGGCTGAATGACCACCACGGCAGCCTCGTCCTCGGCCGCGAACTCGGGCAGGGTGCTTTTTATGAGCTTCGCTTTCGCATTCACCTCCCTGGCGATTCCCAGCCTCTCGAGCACGACGCAAAAGTGTTCGCCGCCCACATGACCCAGCGCCGGATCGGGGTAGGCGATCGAGCCGGCGGCCAGCAGCGCTCGCTTGAACGCGTCGGCCGAACCGATGTCGGGTCTGGGCGCGCCCTTGCGAACGGCCATGGCGATTCCCGAGCGCGCCAGCGTCACCACGCTTCCGCGCACGATCTTGCCCTGTTCCGCCAGCGCGGCCAGCACGCGCTGTTGGATGAGCGCGGCATCGGCGGGCTCTGCATCGTCAACGCGCCGCCGGATCGCGCCGGCCGAGTCGTAGCCGATCGCCAACGTGTGGCCCGTGGCGCGCTCGCATTCGCCGGCAAGCTCTTCCAGCGCGGGCCTCATGACTAGCGCGCACAACAGTCTAAGCGCCGCCGGTTTGTTCACCTGTGTCACGTTTCGCCTCCAATGATGTAGCGTTTTCCAACCGCCGACGGAACCAGCTCGCCGCCGAACATTGTCGCCATGGCGCTTACCGCCCTCCAGCCGGTGCAGTGGGCGGGTGCGATCATCTTCAGGTCGAAACGCCGCAGGTCTTCGAGAGTTTCCGGAATGATCTTCTCGGTCGCACCGGAAAGATGCAGACCGCCGATGACGCCATGCAGCGGAATCGACGGGAATACGGCGCGGGCGTGCGTGAGCACGTTGATCAGACCGGCGTGCGAGCAGGCCGAGAACACGAACTGTCCCTTGCCCTTGACGTGCACCGAGACGAAGCGCTCGTCCAGGATGAGAGGGTCGGGCTCCCAGGATTCGTCACCGGCGTGACGACGGACGTGGCCCGGCAGCCCGGTTTCGTACTTCGTCACGCGCGGGATCTCGCCGCTGAGATAAAAGGCGCCGCCGGCGATGAATCGCGGCTCCCGCGTATTGACGACCGCGGCGCCCGCTCTGGCGAGCGCCGCCGGGTCCGGCACCGGCTCGAACGCGAGCAGCTCGCCGTTCGGCAGCTTGAGTGCGCGCTCGGCAAACATGCCCGGATGCACGTAACAGTCGATCGCG
>JAYUHJ010000126.1:0-2195 GCA_043767065.1 Hyphomicrobiales bacterium
TGTGGTCGGCGGTGGCGCTCGAGGAATGCCGTTTCACGTTTCTGCCCGCGCCGAACCTGCGACGGCTCGCGCTGAAAATACCCAACCTGGCGATCGGTCTGGTCGAGGGTCTGGTTTACAAAGGCAAGTGCTATTCGGCACTGCTGCAGATTCTCGGGACCCAGCCGGCGACAGGGCGCCTCGCGCACCTGTTGTTGACGCTCGCGGAACGCGAAGGAGTGCTGCAGGATTCGCCCATCGTTCTCGGCCGGCGCCTCACGCACGACGAGTTGGCGAACATGGTCGGGGCGACGCGCCAGTGGATCACGGTTTCCTTGCAGCGCTTCAAGAAAACCGGCTGTATCGCGCTCGACAAAGAGCGGATCGTGATTCTGGACAAGAAGAAGCTGCGCGCAGTCTACGCTTGAGCGGACGAGAGCGGCGTTATTGCAGGAGGCGCAGGCTCGCGTGCCCGAGCGCGAACGCGGCGACCGCGGCGAGCGTCGCCAGCGTGAGCCGCCGATGGGTGACGGGCTTCGAGCGGCGGAAACAGGCCGCGCCGAGGGCTGCTCCGGCCACCAGGATCGGAAGCGCGGGCACCGCGAGAAGGAACGTACTGCGAGCATAGAGTTCCGAGGCGACGCCGAGCGCCAGGGCGATCGAGGCGCTGCACAGGAAGAACATCATCATCGAGGCGCGCCGCACGGCGGCGCTCACCGGCACGGCCAGAAAGTACAGCACGATCGGCGGGCCGCTCATCGCGGTGCCGCCGCTGAGCAGCCCGGAAAGGACGCCGATACCGAGCTTCGACGACGCCCCGAGATGCCAGGTAGCGCCGGAGGGCGTTCGCCAGGACAGCAGCACCGAGACGAGCAACAGCAAGCCCAAGCCGAAACGCATCGGCTCGGCCGGAACCGCCGACAGGATGTAAAGGCCGATCGGGGTACCGAGCAGCGCCCCGAACACGAGCCAGCCTAGCGCGTTCCACTGCACCAGCCCGATGAGGCTGGGCAGGAATCCCAGCGTGAGGGCAATCTCGAACAGCAGAACGAGCGGCACCGCCTCGACGGGATCGAGAACCACCGTCAGCATCGGCACCGCCGCCAGCGCGAAACCGAAGCCGCTATAGCCGCGAATGAAGCCCGCGATGCCGACCGACAAAGCGATGTAAGCAAGTTGCGCCTGCGACCATTGCCCGAGCATGGCGGCCTCAGCGCGCCACGGGTTCCATGCCTCTTCTTTTGATGACCGCCGCGGCGGCGGGGGAGGATAAAAACTCGATCAACGCCTTGGCGGCTTCCGGCGCCTGCGCGTTGGCGGTGACGCCCACCGCCCAGGTGAACTTCTCGCCGTCTTGCAGCTCCGCAGGCAACCAGCCGACGAGGTCGTAGCCTGGCGTCGCCAGAATCTCCATCGGCTGAATGACCACCAAAGCGGCTTCGTCTTCGGCCGCGAACTCGGGGAGGGTGCTTTTTATGAGCTTTGCTTTCAGATCCACCTCCGCGGCGATTCCCAGCCTTTCGAGCACGACGCGAAAGTGTTCGCCGCCGGCATGGCCCAGCGCCGGATCGGGATAGGCGACCGACTCGGCGGCCAGCAGCGCGCGCTTGAGCGCCTCGGCCGAATCGATGCCGGGTTTCGACGCGCCTTTGCGAACGGCCAAGGCGATCCCCGAGCGCGCCAGCGTCACCACGCTGCCGCGCACGATTTTGCCCTGTTCCGCCAGCGCGGCCAGCACGGACCGTTGGATGAGCGCGGCATCGGCGGGCTCTGCGTCGTGAACACGTTTTCTGATTGCACCGGCCGAGTCGTAGGCGAGCGCCAACTTATAGCCGGTGGCGCGCTCGAGCCCGCCGGCAAGTTCGTCCAGCGCGGGTTTCATGACTAGTGCGCTCAACAGTCTGAGCGCCGCGGGTTTGTTCACTTGTGTCACGTTTCGCCTCCGATGATGTAGCGTTTTCCAACCGCCGACGGAACCAGCTCGCCGCCGAACATTGCTGCCATGGCGCTTACCGCCCTCCAGCCTGTGCAGTGGGCGGGCGCGATCATCTTCAGACCGAACCGCCGCAGGTCTTCGAGGGTCTGAGGAACGATCTTCTCGGTCGCGCCGGAAAGATGCAGGCCGCCGATGACGCCGTGGAGAGGGACCGACGGGAAGACGGTGCGAGCGTGCGTGAGCACGTTGATCAATCCGGCGTGCGAGCAGGCGGAGAAAA
>JAYUHJ010000127.1:0-2191 GCA_043767065.1 Hyphomicrobiales bacterium
TCCTGCGGCGACAGCTTCACATCGAGTGCGCCGAGATTCTCCTCGACCCGTTCCTTGCGCTTGGTGCCGGGGATGGGGATCACGTCGGAGCCCTGCGCCAGCAGCCAGGCGAGCACGAGCTGGGCCGGCGTGCAGCCCTTTTCCTTGGCGATGGCTTCGACGCGCTTGGCCAGCTCGCGGTTCTTGGCGAAATGTTCGCCCTGGAAGCGCGGATGATCGGCACGGCGGTCGCTTTCCACGTCGTCGGCGCTGCTGAGCGTGCCGGTGAGGAAGCTGCGGCCGAGCGGCGCATAGGCGACGAAGGAAATGCCGAGCTCGCGCGTCACCGCGCGGGTTTCTTCGGCTTCGACGCGATAGAGCACGGAATATTCGGTCTGCACCGCGGCGATCGGATGCACCTTGTGGGCGCGGCGGATCGTGTCGGGGTGCGCCTCGGACAAGCCCAGCGAGCGGACCTTGCCCTCCTTCACGAGCTTGGCCATGGCGCCGACCGTGTCCTCGATCTGCACCGTCGTATCGACGCGATGCTGGTAATAGAGATCGATGGTTTCGACGCCGAGCCGATTCAGGCTCGCCTCGCAGGCCTGGCGCACATATTCAGGGCTGCCGGCGACGCCCTTGGGGCCGAGATTGCCGAACTTGGTGACGAGCACCACCTGGTCGCGGCGGCCCTTGATGGCGCGGCCCACGAGCTCCTCGTTGTGGCCGTTGCCATAGGCGTCGGCGCTGTCGAGAAAATTGATACCGCAGTCGAGCGCGTACTGGATCACGGCGGTCGAAGCCGCATCGTCGCTCGTGCCATAGACGCCGGACATGGACATGCAGCCCAGCCCGATCGCGGATACATTGATCCCGCTCTTGCCCAGCGTCCGCAGCTCGACGGCTTTCCGTTCGACCATGGTTTTACTCCCTGTGCGCTTTTTTCGTGCGTCACGAGTAAGCGGCCAGCCTTCGGGATGCAAGTCTTGCGAGGCGGCTGGCCTATCGCCGATGTGGGTCCGGCGACCAGCCGTGGGACGCAAGATGCTTCTCGCCCACCGCCATTGGCTCGTCTTCGAGCGGCGTTGCCATAGTGGTGTTCCAGCGGTTGACGAAGCCGGTCGCAGCGATGGCGGCGACGATCTCTACGATCTGCTCCTCGGTCCAGTGCTTGCGCAATTCGGCGAACATCGCGTCGGTGACGGCGTTGGGGATCGCGCTTGCGGCAGCAGCGAGATCGAGCGCCGCCCGTTCGGCCGGGCTGAATAGTGAACTCGATTTATAGTCTCGCACGGCGGCGAGTTTCTTCTCGTCGATGCCGAAATGCATGGCGGCACTTGCGGTATGCGCCATCGAGTAGGGATCGCGCGCGGCCGCGCTCGCCACGTGGCCGATCAGGCGCTTGAAGCCGCGATCGACCTTGCTGTCGGCCCCCCAGATCGCGCCTTGCAGCGCGACGAAGGCCCGCACCAGCGCGGGCCGGCGCTGCATGGTGAGCACGCTGTTCGGCACGAAGCCGAGCGACTTCAGGAACGAGTCGAATTCCGGCTTCAGCTCCGGCGAATGTTCCGGCGGCAGCGGAGCGAGCCGCGGCGGCATGCGCGCCTCAGCGCACGTTCTGCAAAAGCAGGAGCAGGCCGCCGACGATGGCGACGTTGGACATGAAGCCGTTCTGCATGCCGATCCGCTTCATCGGATCGTCCATCTCCCAGAAGCGGAGCAGTAGCGCGGTCGCCAGCACCGTGAACGCGATCAGGCACAACACGCCGATCGCCGGGCGCCAGTTCGCCAGCAGCAGCGCGCAGCCGACGAATTCGAGCACGATTCCGGCCCAGAACGCGGCCGCCGGCATCGGCGTCCCGGTCATCGTCAAGCGCTTGATGTGGTCCTCGATGTGGAATTTCGAGAGATTGCGGATGCCGACGATCACGAAAAACGCGACGATCAGCAGGCGCCCGGCGGTATCGAGCCACGACGCATCGTTGAAATAGAGGCCTTGCATGTTCCCCCTCCCCGTCTCTGTTTTTTGATCGGCGGCGCGCCTGCGATCAGGCGCTCTTCCCGGATGCCGCCTTCGACTTCGCCCAGTAGTCGGCCGCGGTTTTCGTAGCGGCCAGCGATTTTGCGTCCTCGAAACCCGGCGCCATCGAAGCGTCGGTTCCGGCCATCACTTCGTGATGGTCGATGTTCAGGAGCCGGAGCCAGCTCTGCT
>JAYUHJ010000128.1:0-2187 GCA_043767065.1 Hyphomicrobiales bacterium
ATCGTCGGCGTGCTGGTGGGCGGCATCGCGGTCTCGCTGGGCAAGCTGCGCTGGCGGCTCGCCGCGCGCCGCGCCGAGCGCGAGAATTCGCGGCTGAAGGCCGAAGTCGAGCAGCGCAACGAGGCCGATTTTCAGGCCGCCGCGCGCACGCCGGCCTTGCCCGCGCGCTCGACTGTGTTCGGTTCGGACCGCGACTAAGCGCTTGATCCGGCGAAGTTTCCGCCGCTTTCCGCGGCGGTGGACATCGGTACGGCCCCATGTCATCGAAGTTCATGTCATCGAAGCTCATGTCATCGAACAGCATGCTTGAGGTGAAAATCTGCGGCATCAACGAGCCGCGCGCCATGGACGCGGCGCTCGATGCCGGCGCCGATCTCGTGGGGCTCGTGTTCTTTCCCGCGAGCCCGCGCGCCGTTTCGCTCGCCAACGCGGCCGGGCTCGCCGCGCGCGCGCGCGGCCGCGCGCTCGTGGTCGCACTCACAGTCGATGCCGACGACACGTTGCTATCGCGCATCGTCACTGAAGTGTCGCCGGATATTTTGCAGCTGCACGGTTCCGAGAGTCCGGCCCGCGTCGCCGAAATTCGCAAGCGCTTCACGCGCCCGCTGATGAAGGCGATCACGGTCGCCGAAGCCGCCGACCTTTCGGCGGTTGCTTCCTATACGGCGGTCGCCGACCGCTTGCTGTTCGACGCCCGCCCGCCCAAGGACGCCACGCGGCCCGGCGGCCATGGCCGCGCTTTCGACTGGACGCTGCTGTCCCGCATCGAGCGCAAGAAGCCGATCATGCTCTCGGGCGGACTCACGCCCGAGAACGTCGCGGACGCGATCCGCATCGTGCGCCCGGATGCCGTCGATGTATCCTCCGGCGTCGAGAGCGCCCCCGGGGTCAAGGACGCGAGCAAGATCAAGGCCTTCGTGGCCGCCGCGCGCAAGGCAGCGAGCAGCCTCGATGCCGTGCGGGAGAAGGCGTCGTGAACGCGAAGCCCAACAGTCTCCGCACCGGCCCCGACGAGCGCGGGCATTTCGGCATCTATGGCGGCCGCTTCGTCGCCGAGACGCTGATGCCGCTCGTGCTCGAGCTCGAGCGCGCCTACACGGAGGCCAGGAACGATCCCGCCTTCAAGGCCGAGATGGACTATTTCCTGAAGCACTATGTCGGCCGGCCGAGCCCCTTGTATTTCGCCGAGCGGCTGACCGAGCACCTGCGCGGCGCAAAGATTTACCTCAAGCGCGACGAGCTCAACCACACCGGTGCGCACAAGATCAACAACGTGATGGGGCAGATTCTGCTCGCGCGCCGCATGGGCAAGCAGCGCATCATCGCCGAGACCGGCGCCGGCCAGCACGGCGTCGCCACCGCCACCGCCTGCGCGCGCTTCGGGCTCGAGTGCGTCGTCTATATGGGCGTCACCGACATCGAGCGGCAGAAGCCGAACGTCTTCCGCATGAAGTTGCTGGGGGCCGAGGTGCGGCCGGTCACTTCCGGCTCCAAGACGCTCAAAGACGCCATGAACGAGGCGCTGCGCGACTGGGTCACCAACGTCGAGAATACATTCTACTGCATCGGCACGGTCGCCGGTCCGCATCCGTATCCCGCGATGGTGCGCGACTTCCAGTCGGTGATCGGCAACGAAGTGCGCGAGCAGATCATGGAGGCCGAGGGGCGGCTGCCGGATTCGCTGGTCGCCTGCATTGGCGGCGGCTCCAACGCCATGGGTCTGTTCCACCCGTTCCTCGACGATGCCGCAATCGAACTCTACGGCGTCGAGGCGGCGGGCAAGGGGATTCCCACCGGCCAGCACGCCGCTTCCATCGGCGGCGGCAAGCCGGGCGTGCTGCACGGCAACCGCACCTATCTCTTGATGGACGGCGACGGTCAGATCACCGAAACCCATTCGATTTCCGCCGGCCTCGATTATCCCGGCATCGGCCCGGAACATTCCTGGCTGCATGACATGGGCCGCGTGCAGTTTCTCTCGGCCACCGACGCCGAGGCGCTGAAGGCGTTCCAGCTGCTCTCTACGTTAGAGGGCATCATCCCGGCGCTCGAGCCCGCCCATGCGCTGGCCAAGGTCGCCGAGCTCGCGCCGAAGAAGTCGAAGGACCATTTGATGGTGGTCAATCTTTGCGGCCGCGGCGACAAGGACATTTTCACCGTTGCGGAGCATCTCGGGGGCAAGCTGTG
>JAYUHJ010000129.1:0-5212 GCA_043767065.1 Hyphomicrobiales bacterium
GGTCTGTTTCAACACGGCGATGACCGGCTACGAGGAAATCCTCACCGACCCCTCCTATGCCGGCCAGATCATCACCTTCACCTTCCCGCATATCGGCAACGTCGGCACCAACGAGGAAGACATCGAGACGGTGAACCTCGCGGCCACGCCGGGCGTGCGCGGCGTGGTGCTGCATTCGGCGATCACCGATCCGTCGAGCTATCGTGCCACGCGCCATCTCGATGCCTGGCTCAAGAGCCGCGGCATCGTGGGGCTCGCCGGCATCGACACGCGCGCGCTCACGGCGCTGATCCGTGACAAGGGCATGCCCAACGCCGTGATCGCGCACGCGCCGGACGGCAAGTTCGATCTCGACGCGCTCAAGAAAGAAGCTCGCGAGTGGCCGGGCCTGGTCGGCATGGACCTGGTGCCGATCGTGAGCACCAGCCAGCGCTATGGCTGGGACGAGACGCCCTGGGTCTGGGGCAAGGGCTATGGCCGGCAGGAGAACGGCGAGTTCAACGTGGTCGCCATCGACTACGGCATCAAACGGAACATCCTGCGGCTACTTGTGGCCAATGGCTGCAAAGTCACGGTCGTGCCGGCCAAGACTTCGGCCGAGGACATCCTCGCCATGAAGCCCGACGGGGTATTTCTCTCGAATGGCCCCGGCGATCCGGCCGCCACCGGGGAATACGCGGTGCCCGTCATCAAGAAGATCATCGACAGCGGCACGCCGACTTTCGGGATTTGCCTCGGGCACCAGATGCTCGGGCTCGCGGTCGGCGCCAAGACGATGAAGATGCATCAGGGCCACCACGGCGCCAATCATCCGGTGAAGGACCTGACTACGGGAAAAGTCGAGATCACGTCGATGAACCACGGCTTCGCGGTGGACCGCGCGACGCTGCCGGCCGACGCCGAGGAGACCCACGTCTCGCTGTTCGACGGCTCGAATGCGGGGATTCAGCTGAAGGGCAAGCCGGTGTTCTCGGTGCAGTATCACCCAGAGGCCTCGCCCGGCCCGCGCGACAGCAGCTATCTGTTCGAACGGTTCGTCGGAATGATGCGGGGAAGGAAGCCGCTGTAAAGATACTGTTGCTTAGCTAGAAAATATAGAGAAGAATTTTTCTTTAAGCCGCGACAGAGCATTGGACTTTCGTGAGTATTCTGAAGTCGGCATCTCATTTGTCGGCGCGCCTACGCTAGTGTAGCGCGAGTACATTTCCTCGCCGGCCCTTCCTACTGCCTCAAACTCGGCAGAGCTTATTTGCAGATTTTGATGGGCATACTCCTGTAGATAGACACCTGGAGCCAATTGATATGGAACCATCAATGACCAGACCTTATGAAGAGACCCATATTTGCCATCAAAAGTGGGGTCGCGCAGACCGAATAACAATCCACACACTACTCTGTTCGAACCACCTTTATACGAGTGTATGACGTCAATGCTCGGGAAGTGAGACTGCAGTCGTTCTTGTAGTGCAGCACAGAGGTCATCCATTCGTATTTCTTGTATTTTTCGCTCATTAAGCTCGACATGTTTGGTCGCCAAGCCGACCGCATAACCAACGACGAAATCGTCCGTGGCGAACCGAACAGTCGCGTCCACTGAATAACGCAGTTTTTCCTCATCTTCGAATTTTGCCTTTTGAGCTGCAATATTTTCTGACGCAACTAAAGCTGCTGCCCTAACGAGGACGTGAAGATTCTCACCAACCAGTGATTTTTCGCGCGAGGCCATTGGCAACTCCCAATATCGCTATTCTGAAATTGCCTCAGGTTATCAGGCATTCTCGCATTTTGGCATCTGCTCCTAGCATTAGTCAGGCGAACTACGAGGCGAAGACTCGGCATCCGTAGCCACCGACCTAGGGCATTCGCCCAAACCGACCCGCCGGCGGATATGGATTCCGGGCCTCGCGTCGCAAAAGCGACGCTCGCCCGGAATGACGCGCAAGAATATGCTTCCCCTCTCCCACAAGGGGAGAGGGTTAAGGTGGCGCGCCGCATGTATCAGCGCATCCTGCAATTCATCGCCAACGTCATGCGCATGGACGAGCATGCATGGGAGCGGCACGCCAATCCGTGGAGCGTGTGGACGCGGATCGTGTCGGCGCCGTTCCTGATGCTGGCGATCTGGAGCATCCACTGGATCGGCTGGTGGGCGGCGCTGCCGCTCGGCGCGTTCGCGATCTGGTACTGGCTCAATCCGCGCATCTTCCCGCCGCCGACCTCGACCCGGAGCTGGGCCGCGCGCGCGGTGATGGGCGAGCGGGTTTATATCCTGAGCACGCTGCATCCGATCTCGGTCTATCACCGCAACGCCATCACGCTGCTGTCGATCGGCTCCGCCATCGGCGGGCTGCTTATGGCCGCGGGCCTGATCGCCGCCGAGCCATGGGTGTATCTGGCGGGCTGCATCGCCGCGGGCCTGTGCAAGCTGTGGTTCCTCGACCGGCTGGTGTGGCTCTATGAAGACATGGCGCGCGAAGTGCCGGAGTATCGGGCCTGGCTGCGCTGATGCCGTCCGACCCCGAAACCTTCCGCTTCGCCGACGACGGCGCGATCCCGAACAATCCGAAGCTGCCGGTGCTGGTCTATCGCAGCGCGTTCGATGCGAGCGGCGATGGCGCAGCGGAAGTCGAGCTGCTGTTCGCGGCGAACGGCTGGCCGCCGCAATGGCGCGCCGGGATTTTTCCGTTCCATCATTATCATTCTACCGCGCATGAAGTGCTCGGGATCGCGCATGGGCAAGTGCGCGTGCGGCTCGGCGGCGAGCGGGGCCGCGACTTCGATTTGCAAGCCGGCGATGTAGTGGTGCTGCCGGCGGGCACCGGCCACAAGCGGCTCAGCGATCGTGGCGACCTGGTCGTGGTCGGCGGCTATCCGCCGGGCCCGAGCTGGGACCTGTTGCGCGGCGAACCCTCCGAACGCCCGATGGCACTCGAAAACAGCGCGCGCGTGCCACTCCCCAAATCCGACCCGGTGGGCGGCAAGGACGGGCCGCTCTTGCGGCTCTGGAATTCCGCCAGCGCATTGTAAGGTTGCCGCATGACGCCCTCGAGTTCCGGCATTGGTGTCCTTGCGTCGGTCGAGCGCCTGGTCGGCGCCTGGTTCGACCGCGAGCCCGGCGGGCGGGCGACTTTAATTCTGTTGGCGCTCTTCGTCGCGAACTGGACGACGTTTCAAATCGTTTCGTTTTCGTCGCTCGGTCTGCATCCCGACCTGGTCGAACTCTATGCCTGGAGCCAGCATCCGAGCGCCGGCTATCACAAGCACCCGCCGCTCGGCGCACTGATCGCGGCGGCGTGGTTCTCGGTTTTTTCCGGTCGCGGATTGGTCGTTTCATCTTCTGGCGATGACCAACGCGGCGATCGCTCTCTATGCGATCGATCTGATCGCAGGGCGCTATCTCACCAGACCGGCCGCACCTCGCGATGAAGGCCCGGCTCCGGATGTTTGCCATACTGGCCTAGCCCGAAGCCGTCGCCGTTGACGCTGACGCTGACATTGCCCTCAAGTGGCGTAGGCTTTGCACTAGCAGCGAATGCCCTGGCGCCGTGAAATAGCACTCCAGCGCAATCGTTGCTCAACGATAGGCGGTCCGACAGCACATCGGTGCGCTCCGTGTTACTCCCGATTTGGGCCTACCATTGCCGCGCGCGAAGGCAAGCTGAGCCGGGATTCAGCGTGCGCAATTGCGCGGCGGCACGAAGTAATAATTGTAGGAGTGCCGTTGGCTCGACCAGCTGCGGCGGTAGGGCAGGGTTATGGTCTCGGTCGGCGTCCGGTTTGGAAACTCGCCGGCAAAGACCATGTCGGCCGCGCTCTGTGTGGTCCCGATCACGATGGCGCCGTGCCGCTGCAGCAGGTCGCGGTCGATCCATTGAACGAAGTCGAAATCGTTACGCGAGAGCCCGATCACCTTTCCGTAGTAGAGCGCGACTGCGTACGCCGGGCGGTTCTCGCCGGTGATATACGCCGGGCCGCAACTGTAATGCTTGGCCCAGCGCGCGCGCAGAATCTCCGCCGCGGCCGGCGCCGGCTCGATCAGCGACGCGTTCACAAAGGTGAACGCGTAGCCGACGCTGCCGAGGATGACGAAGCCCCACAACACCAATGCGACGTGTGCGCAGCGCTCGCGCGCCTCGATCGGGATGCTAACCGTGCTTAGCACGGCGAGCACCGAGACC
This sequence comes from Hyphomicrobiales bacterium, assembly GCA_043767065.1. Taxonomy (GTDB): domain Bacteria; phylum Pseudomonadota; class Alphaproteobacteria; order Rhizobiales; family Xanthobacteraceae; genus JAHFPN01. The sequence continues at coordinate 4,179 of JAYUHJ010000129.1, forward strand.
GCGAAGATCGGGTGTGAATAGCGCTGCGAATAGGGAATGCCGGTGCCCACCACCACGGCCGCGGTGAGGATCACGAAGACAACTGCCGCTGTCGTTATGAAGCGCGGACCCGGACTTTGCGGCTCGACCACCGTGACTCCCTCGCGGCGATAGGCGAGCACGGCCAGCACGATGCCCGCCGGCAACAGATACAGCACCAGTGACCAGGCCAGCGTGAGCAGCGAGAAGGATCGGTCGAAGATCGAGGCCGCGCGACGCATGAAGCTGAGGGGGTAGCGCAGGAGTTCCGGATGCAGCAGCATCGGGATGGCGTTGGTGGCGGCAATCGTGGCGCAGACTACGCCGGAAACATAGAGCTTCGGGCTGAGGAAGTGCTTGCGAAAATCCGCGTGCCACAGCGCTGAGACCAGCAAGCTCGCGATGAGGAGAAGCGTAAAATATTTGGTCAGTAGCGCCAGTCCGGCAAACACGCCGAGCAATAGCCAATCGCGCCAGCGATCCCTCAGTAACGCCGCAAGGGCATAGTAAAGGACGCCGGCCCAGAGCGGGAATAGCAACTGGTCGGCATTGAGCAGGAAGGTCGGCACTGCGGCGATAAAAAAGATGCTGCCGGCGACGAGGATCACCGCCTTCAGCGCCGCGTCGGGCGCGATGAACTCGTGCGCGGCGCGGATCAGGTAATAGAGGCCGAGAAGGTTGATTGCCTGGCCTACGATCGTATAGCCCCAGGCGTCGCGCGCGCCGGTCAGTGCGACGAGCCCGGCCACCCATGATTGCATCGGCGGATGCTTCCAGGTGTAGAATGGAAAATTCAGTCCCCAATTGATTTGCTCGCGCAGGTCGCTGAACGGTGTCGGGTAGAATATGGCGCATATCGCGATGGGGTAGAGCAAAGCGACCGCGACCAAGGCGATGGTTGTGCGAGAAAGTTGCACATCCGCTCCGTTCGTTTGGTCCTAACCGACATTCCCCAGATGAACTCTGGAACGACGTAGACGATAACAGACGGCGGGATTCCCCGGAAGCCACAGGCG
>JAYUHJ010000130.1:0-2180 GCA_043767065.1 Hyphomicrobiales bacterium
TCCTTCAGTCTGGTGGCGGTCATCATCTTCTTCACGGTCTATACCGGCATCCGCCAGGTCGACCGCAAGCTGGTCGAGCGCATTATCACGATCGGCGGCGACCGCTGGGCGCTGCTGCGCCACGTCTATCTTCCGTCGCTCGCGGCCTGGGTGCTGGGCGACCTCAAGGTCGTGGTCGGCTTCGCCTTCACCGGCGCGATCGTCGGTGAATTCGTGGCCGCGAGCCGCGGGCTCGGCTATCTGCTCTCGTTCGCGCAGAGCACCTTCAACGCCGCGCTGATGATGGCGCTGATCCTGATGATCATGGCGGTGGTGCTGGTGATCTTCGCCGTCGCCAACCGGCTCGAAAAGCGGCTCTTGCGCTGGAACTAGGCATGATCCCGAAAAGTGGAAACCGGTTTTCGGAAAAGATCATGCCTAACGAAACAGACTCCCATGACCGCGACCTGCCGTGAAGCCTGCTGCAGCGCAATGCCGCGCCAGACCGTGACCGAGCTGTTCGAGCGCGGCTACCGGCGCAACTACGCGGCACCACTATCCATCCGCGGCACGGCCCTCACCGACGCCGAAGGCAATCGCGCCGAGTTCAGCCTGGACATGACCGAAGGTCATGTTTCCGCCATCGGCTTCCGCGCCACCACCTGCGCCACGCTGATCGCCTATAGCGAGCTGATCGCCGAGACCGTGCCCGGTTTTTCCATCGGCATCGCGCGCGAATTTTCCGCAGCCGACCTCGTGGACGCGCTCGAAGGCGTTCCCGAGCTCAAGCGCGCCCGCGCCGCGCTCGCCATTGCAGCTTTCCGTGCCGCGCTCGACGCGGCGGAGTCTCGTCAATCGATCGAAACAGGGGGAGTCCCGGCATGAAAGTCGCCTATATCTTCGCCACCTCGCGCCACACCGTCTCCTACGTGCTCGGGAAAATGATTCTCCCGCAGCTCGAGGAGAACCGGCACGGCGTCACCGTGGTCGGCATGTTCTTCTTCGAGGACAACAACTATGTGCTGATGAAGGGCAATCCGATCGGCGACCGGCTGCACAAGGTCGCCAAGAAGACCGGCATGCTGCTCATGGGCTGCGACCAATGCTGCTACGAGCGCGAGATCGCCGACAAGCTGTTCGACGGCGTGCCGATCGGCTGCTTTCCCGATCTCTACAAGGCGCTCTCCGGCAACATGCCGGACCAGGTGATTACGCTCTGAGTCAGCGCAATTCCCAGCATCGTCATGGCCGGGCTTGTCCCGGCCATCCACGTCTACGATCAATGAAATGTTCAAAAGGCGTGGATGCCCGGCACAAGGCCGGGCATGACGATTATGAGATTAGCTTGAACCACTCCTCCTCGCTCAGAACTTTCACCCCGAGCTTGGCCGCCTCGGCGAGCTTCGACCCCGCACCGGGGCCGGCCACCACGTAATCGGTCTTCGCCGACACCGAGCCCGCGACCTTGGCGCCGAGACGCTCGGCCATGGCCTTGGCCTCGTCGCGCGTCATCTTTTCGAGCGCGCCGGTGAACACCACGGTTTTCCCCGCGACCTTGGTGTCCGAGCGCACCGCCTCCATCGGCTCGACCTCGATTTCCTTCAAGAGCGCGTCGAGCGCGGCGCGGTTCTTCTTCTCCTTGAAAAACTCGACCAGCGCATCGGCCACGGTTTCGCCGATACCGTTGATGTTGGTGAGTTCCTCGTAAGCTTCGCTCTCGGGCTTGGCCGCGGCGACCGCGCCCTTCTTCAGCGCGTGGATCGTGCCGTAATGCCGCGCCAGGCGGATCGCATTGGTCTCACCGATATGACGGATGCCGAGCGCGAAAAGCAGCCGGTTCAGCGCGATTTTTCGCCGCGCCTCGATGGCCGCGAAGAGCTTCTGCGCCGAAGTCTCGCCCCAGCCCTCGCGCTCAGCGAGCTTTGGCTTCATGCGCTTGTCGCGCTTCGCAAGCCGGAAAATGTCGGCCGGTTCCTTCACCTGATCCCACTCGTAAAACGCTTCAATCTGCTTCTCGCCCAGGCCCTCGATGTCGAAAGCGTTGCGCGACACGAAGTGGCGAAGCCGTTCCACCGCCTGGGCCGGGCAGATCAGCCCGCCGGTGCAGCGGCGCACGGCCTCGGGCTCGCCGGTTTCCGGATCGACCTCGCGCACCGCGTGGCTGCCGCAGGCCGGGCAGACTGCCGGGAACTGATAAGGCT
>JAYUHJ010000131.1:0-2179 GCA_043767065.1 Hyphomicrobiales bacterium
CGCTGCAGATTTTCTCCCGCTACACCGAGCTGATCCCGTCCTACATCTGGACCGAGGAGATGGCGCGCTTTCTCTTCGTCTGGTCGATCATGCTCGGCGCCATGATCGGCGTGCGCGAGGGAACCCATTTTGAAGTCGATGTGTGGCCCCGAATGGCGCTGCGGCCCGCAGCCGCGGTCCGGTTGATATCCCGCCTCGGTGTGCTCGTGATCGCGCTCGTCTTCGTCTGGGCCGGCATCGAGTTCACCCGCTTCGCCTGGAATCGAATTTCCGAGCTCGCCGAGCTGCCGCTGTGGCTGATCCACATGGCCTGGCCGCTCGCCGGATTTACCTGGCTGATTTTTCTCGGCGAGCAGATGCTCGACGATTTGCGCATCCTGTTCGGCCGGAGCGCGCTATGAGCGGCTCCGTGCTCTCACCCGGGACAGCGGCGCTGATCCTGTTCGGGTTGTTCTTCTTGTTTTTGTTTTTAAGAGTTCCGGTTGCCTTCGCGCTGGCGCTCGCCTGCCTGCCGATCTTGTTGATCGAGCCCCGCTTGTCGGCGATGACGCTCGCGCAGGAAACGTTCAACGCCTACAATTCCTTCATCCTGCTCGCCGTGCCGTTTTTCCTGCTGACCGCCAATCTGATGAACGTGGGCGGCATCACCGACCGCTTGATGCTGCTGTCGCGCACCATGGTCGGGCATTGGCCGGGCGGCCTCGCGCAGATCAACGTGGTGCTCTCGATCTTCTTCGCCGGTATTTCCGGTTCTTCGACCGCTGACGCCGCCAGCCAATCCAAGATCTTCATCGCCGCGCAGCGCAAGGAAGGCTACGACGACGGCTTCTCGGTGGCGATCACGGCGGTGTCGGCGGTCTTGGCCGTGATCATCCCGCCATCGATCCTGATGATCGTATGGGGCGGCATCCTCACGGTCTCCATCGGCGCGCTTTTCCTCGCCGGCATCATTCCCGGGCTCTTGATCGGTTTCGCGCAGATGGGGACCGTGCATGTCTACGCAAAAATACGCGGCTATCCGACCTATCCGCGCGCGACCTGGGGCGAACTTGGAAAGTCGCTCGCAATCTCGCTGCCGGCCCTGACCACGCCGCTGATCATCGTCGGCGGCAAGGTGTTCGGCTGGTTTACGGCGACCGAGTCCGCGTGCATCGCCGTGCTCTATGCCGGTGCGCTTTCGATTCTGGTCTACCGCGAGATGGATCTGAAGGGCTTGCATTACGCGCTGCTCGACACCGGCAAACTCGCCGGCCTCGCGCTGTTTTGCGTCGGCACCGCCAGCGCCTTCGGCTGGCTGCTCGCCTATTACGAGATTCCGAAAACAATTCTTGCCGGCGTCTCCACCTGGGGCATGGGCCCGACCACGACCGGCTTCTTCATCGCCTTCGTGTTCTTGGTGGTCGGCTGTTTCCTCGACGCCATCCCGGCCATCATCATCGTCGGTACCATCCTCGACCCCTTGTCGAAGGCGGTCGGCATGGACCCGGTGCATTTCGCCATCGTCGGCATCGTCTCGCTCGCGTTCGGGCTGGTGACCCCGCCCTACGGCTTGTGCCTGATGATTTCCTGTTCGATCGCCGGAATTCGCATGGTCGACGCGCTCAAGGACACCATGATCATGCTCATTCCCATGCTGGCGGTGCTCGCGCTGGTCATCGTGTGGCCGGATGTGTCGCTGTTCCTGCCGAGATTGATCTCTCCGGAATTCCTGCGCTGACGCTGCGCTGGGTTGCCAACCTGGTGACAGATGCTACCAACGCGCCGCGTAGGAGAGCGTAGGGTGTCCGTGCGCGATCTTGTCTTGTTCGGCGGCCCGGGTGGCGGCGCCATCGTGGCGCAAAGCGTGCGCCGCCTCGCCGCCGCTGGTGAAGGTATTCGGCTTCTGGGCTTTCTGAACGACGGGCTCAAGGCCGGTGACAGGGTCGGCGGGGCCCCGGTGCTCGGTCCGTTCGAAGCCTGGCGCGCGCAGCCCGATCGCGCCTCGTTCCTGGCGCCTCTGCACAAAGCGAAGGAGATGCAGCGCCGCGTGGCGCGCATCCGTTCGCTGAAGGTACCCGACGCGCGCTGGACCAGCATCATCGATCCTGCGGCGTTCGTCGCCGATGATGCGAGCATCGGCGGCGGGAGCTTCGTCGGCCCATTCGCGGTGGTCGATACGGGAGTGCGCCTCGGTCGCTAC
>JAYUHJ010000132.1:0-12323 GCA_043767065.1 Hyphomicrobiales bacterium
GCTGCATCCGACCCACCGCCAATAAGTGCACCCCACGTTGCACCTTGAACTGCATACTCAACCAAATTATGCCCACTCGGATCAATCGCATTGACTGGATTATTCGCCGCATACACATACCGATTCAACTCAACTGGATTCCCGAAATTGACCGAATACGTATCCTCCGACAAGAACCTCCCCAGCGCGGGGTTATAGTATCGAGCGCGTAAACTATAAAGCCCAGTGGAGGAATCGAACTGCTGACCCGTATACCGATACGGATTAACCGTCGAGCCAGTCGAATTGAATAGTTCGCCAAAGGCAGTATACGAATAAGTATCGGTGATTGCGCCGGTGGTGCTATTCGTCAATGCACGCGTGCTGCCTTGCCCCATCTTGCAGGAAGTAATTGGTCACTCCACTACGGTTTTGAGAAATTAGCCCTGTCCCACCTAACACATAACTGGCAAGCGCTGACCCGGTATTACTGTATTCAAAGACCACATCCCCATACGCAGAGGCTTCATCCCACAGATAGTTCGTGACTGTGGAGCCTAAAGTTTGCTTGACTCGTTTTCCATCGGCGTTGTAGACATAGGTCGCGCTCACCCCAGTGGCAGAGACATTCGTCAACTCTGATAAGTGGCAAATTACAGGGAATTTCGTCGATCTGATCCCTGATAGCAGATTTTTTGAAGCAGATATCCCACGCGATTCAAAGGCTTGCTCCAAAATTCCCTAGACGAGCGAACAGGGAATTCGATTGTTGAGAACAGGGAAAATTTATCGCGAAACAGGGAACTGCTTCCGCCTTTCAACGGATCTTCCAACCGGAACCCCACTTCAAGTATGGCGCATTAACCTGCCGCCACTTTCATGATCTGCAATTCTTGGAGCGTCGGCGCGTTCGGGCAATAGTCTGCCCACACGGCTCCATCGGGATCGCGGTCCAGATCGCGCAGGCATCGACCGTAGCTCTCACAGCTTGAACAAACACGCTGAAGATCGCGGCTAATTTCCGGCATTCTGCGCGCAAGTTCTTCTGGGTCCAGATCGAGAGCCGCCATCCTGCGCGGAAGCAATTCAGCAGCATCGGGATTGCCTTCCGCGATCGCGCGCAAGCCTGGCGCTGTAAGACCTACATCCTGGGCCAAATGTTGCAGTTCGCCGCTGCTCAAGCGATCTAGTTCCGCGCGCAGGCGAAGTTGGGAAATCCGATTCCGCAAACGTTGTACGAACCGCTTCATGCTGACCTCCCGTGCGAGCAAGTCAATCATTCCCAATTGAATGATCTTCCTGTTAGCCGCAGGCGCATTGATTTGAATCAAGTCCGCTCATCGCCGCGCCTAGCCTGTTTCTAGGAGCCGAGCCCCTTGACCAGCGCGCGGCGCAGGAACGCGCCCGAGGGATCGGTGTCGCGGGTCATAATTCCGATCAGTGACAGCCATTCCTGGTCGTCGGCTTCGGCGACGTAGCGGCCGACCGCCGCGGCCGCATAGGCACCGGGCGGCAAGCCCGCGCCCGCCGAGGCTCTGGCGACTCGTGCCACGAGTGGGAGGTCGTCCAGCGACAATAGCGCTTCTGCGGCTACCGCTTCATCCTCGAGACGCGCGATCAGATCGCCAAGCACGGCTCATGCCTCCTCAATGGACCCGGTGTGCTTCGGCACCTGCCAGATCGATCCCGGTGATTTCGGCACGCGAAGCGAGGCGCGCGACGTATTGAGCCATCGCACGGCGCCACACGCTCTCGGCAAGATAGTCCGCGACTTGCGCCGCGACGGCCTCGAACGGGAGCTCGCGGCCCTCGATTCTGCGATCGAGGCGGATGATGTGGAGCCCGTAGCGGGTCGGTACCGGCTCGGCGCAGATTGAACCGGGCACGATCATCTTCAAAGCCTGCTCAAATTCGGGAGTGGTTTGGCCAGCCGTGATTTGCCCGAGATTGCCGCCCTGGGCGGCGGAGGGACAGGCGGAAAGACTCCGGGCGAGCTCGGCGAAACGTTCCGGATGGATGTGAAGCTCGGCAAGCAGTCCCCTCGCCTGCTCGCGAGCCTGGGAATAAGCCTTGGCGTCGTGAGCGGACGCAGCGATCAGGATATGGCTGGCCTCGTAGATATCCGGCGAGCGGAAGCGGTGGCGATTCTGCTCATAATAGCGGCGGCAGGTATCGGCGTCGGGCGCAGGCACTCTCACTTCGCGCTCGATCAGACCGCGGATCGACGCCTCTTCGTCGGTCTCGCAGCGATCCTCGGCGTCGGAGAGAGGCACGGCAACCACGCCGGTGCGCCGCGCCTCCTGGAGCAGCAGCTCGCGCACGGCAAGAGCACGGGCCGCTTCGCCCCACGCAGCGGCCGGGCTCGATGCCGCGTGATGCTGCACCTCGCGCGCGATCGCATCGCGCGTGACGACCACGTCATTGACGCTGACGACGGCAGGCTTGGCCGAAATCGCTGCCGAACGCACGGTGCAACTCATCGCTGTCACTCCGCCGCCAAGGGATAGCGCGGACGGGCCGGCCGGTTCGTGCGCACGACCTGATAGCCGCGGCGGCCGATATACCAGATCGGCGCGCTCCAAACGTGCACGAGCCGAGTGAATGGAAAGACGAGGAAGATCGTCATGCCGAGGAAGATATGCAGCTTGAAAATCCAGTGTGCGTCGGCGACGAGCGACGAGACCCCGGGCTGCAGCGTGAGGATGCCCTGCGCCCATTGCATGAACTTGACCATCTCCTTGCCGTCGAGGTGCTGCAGTGAGACGTAGATGCTGGCGAGCCCCATGATCAGTTGGGCGTAAAGCAGAAGCAGGATTGCGATATCGCCGAAAGACGAAGTCTTGCGGATGCGCGAGTCGAACAGGCGGCGATGCACCAAGAGCGTGAGCCCAATGAAGCAGGCGACTCCAGCGACACCGCCGACGATGATCGCCATCCATTGCTTGGTGGTATGCGAGATGCCGATCGCATCGAAAATGCGGATCGGGGTAAGCAGCCCGACAAAATGGCCAAGGAAGATGAGGAGGATGCCGACATGAAAGAGGTTCGAACCCCAGATCAATTGCCGGCGTCGCAACAATTGGCTCGAGCCGGAGCGCCAGGTGAATTGCTCGCGGTCGAAGCGCACCCAACTCGCGACGATAAACACTGTCAGGCAGAAATACGGATACCAGCCGAACACCACGTGATTGAGAAATTCAGCCATGACGCGCTCCTCAGGACCGTCTCGCCGGTGACGTGGTGATGATCGTGCGCGGACCGGACGAAGCCGGAAGTTCCAGGCCCGGCGCGGGACGGCGCCCGGCCCGCATGCGTGCAAAAATCTCGTCCTTGCAGTTGCTCGCACCTGGCCCGAAGCTGACCGGCTCGTCCTCCCACTCCGCATCCAAGGCAGCGAGATCGTTCGGCTCTGGATCGGGAGCGCCCGCAAGCGTGGAGGCTTCAACCTCGGCTGGCCTTGTGCCGGAAAGCACGACAAGCGCCCGGATGACGGCCTCGTAGGACGAACCGCGCTTCTTCAGCCGCTCGGCGAGCGCCGCGAGAACGTGCGCCGGCTGGGCAAGAAGCGCGCAGGCCTCGGCTCGCGACTGCGTCGAAAGAAACTCGAGGAAAAGCGGCAGGAAATCCGGCAGCTCGGCTGCGCTCATCGCGAGCCCATTCTTCTCATACAAGTTCTTCAAGTCGATCATGGCCTGGCCGCGGTCGCGGCTCTCGCCATGCACGTGCTCGAAAAGATGCAGCGAGAGCGAACGGGTGCGGTCGAACAGAAGTATGTAGCGCTCCTGCAGATCGTAGAGATCGCCGGTCGCGATCTCCTCGATCAGATCGTAGAGCGGCGCGCGGACGGCTCTTGGCAATGCGCGCTCGCTGTCGAGCGACTCGCTTATCGCCCCGGTTGCTTCCTGAAGCTCCTTGGTCGGATAGGTCAGGAGCGCGGAGAACGTCTTGAAGATCGCCGCGGTCATGCGACCTCCATCGGCGTCTTCGCGCGTTTGGGCGAGCCGAACAGGTTGACCTCGCTCGTCCCTCCCGAACAGCCGTTGCCGAACGAGAACCCGCAGGAGCCTTGCAGATCGTAGGCGTCTTCGTCGATCTCGCGGTGCGCGGTCGGGATGACGAAGCGGTCTTCGTAATTGGCGATCGCCATGATCTGATACATTTCCTCGATGGCGAGCGCCGAGAGCCCGACGCGGCGGGCGATGTTCTCGTCGATGACGCCATCGATCATCTTCGCGCGCATATAGGCGCGCATGGCAAGCATGCGCTCCAGGCCCCGTGCGATCGGCTCTTCCTTGCCGGCGGTGAGCAGATTGGCGAGATACTTGAGCGGGATGCGCAGCGAGCGCACGTCCGGCATGTCGCCATCGATGCCGATCTTGCCGGCCTCCGCCGCCGACTGGATCGGCGAGAGCGGCGGCACGTACCAGACCATGGGCAGCGTGCGGTATTCGGGATGGAGCGGGAATGCCACCTTCCACTCCATCGCCATTTTCCAGATCGGTGAGCGCTTGGCGCCTTCGAGCCAGTTCTCCGGTATGCCGTCGGCGCGCGCCTGGGCGATCACCTTCGGATCGTTGGGATCGAGGAAGATGTCGAGCTGCGCCTGATAGAGATCTTGCTCGTCGGGCACGCTTGCCGCCGCCTCGATGCGGTCGGCGTCATAGAGCACGACACCGAGATAGCGGATGCGACCGACGCAAGTCTCCGCGCACACCGTCGGTTGCCCCACCTCGATGCGCGGGAAACAGAAGATGCACTTCTCCGACTTTCCGCTCGACCAGTTGTAATAGACCTTCTTGTACGGGCAGCCGGAGACGCACATGCGCCAGCCGCGGCACTTGTCCTGGTCGATCAGGACAATGCCATCCTCCTCGCGCTTGTAGATGGCGCCCGAGGGACAGGCCGCGACACAAGCCGGGTTCAGGCAGTGCTCGCACAAGCGCGGCAAGTACATCATGAAGGTGTTTTCGAACTGGCCGTAGATTTCCTTCTGCACTCCCTCAAAGTTGTAATCCTGCGATCGTTTCGCGAATTCGCCGCCGAGGATTTCCTCCCAGTTTGGGCCCCATTCGATCTTTTCCATGCGCTCGCCGGTAATCAGCGAGCGCGGACGCGCGGTCGGAAACGCCGAAAGCTCCGGCGCCTGTTGCAAATGCTCGTAGTCGAATGTGAATGGTTCGTAGTAGTCGTCGATCTCCGGCAGATCCGGGTTGGCGAAAATCTTGGCGAGCACCCGCCACTTCGCGCCGATGCGCGGCTCGATCTTACCGTTTCGCTTGCGCTTCCAGCCGCCGTTCCAGCGCTTCTGGTTTTCCCAGTCCTTGGGATAGCCGATGCCGGGCTTGGTCTCGACGTTGTTGAACCACGCGTATTCCATGCCCTCGCGATTGGTCCACACGTTCTTGCAGGTGACGGAGCAGGTGTGACACCCGATGCACTTGTCGAGGTTCAACACCATCGCGATTTGCGCGCGGATCTTCATTCGGCGGCCTCCAGATGCGAGCGCGGTCCGGGGTCGCCGGGTTGATCCGCGGTCGGCCGGTCGAGCCAATCGACATTGACCATCTTGCGCACGATCACGAATTCGTCGCGGTTGGAGCCGACCGTGCCGTAGTAATTGAAGCCGTAGGATTGCTGGGCGTAGCCGCCGATCATGTGGGTCGGCTTGAGTACCGCGCGCGTCACCGAGTTATGAATGCCGCCGCGCTGCCCAGTCTGCTCGGAGCCCGGCACATTCACAATCTTCTCCTGCGCGTGGTACATCATGCACATGCCTTGTTTGACACGCTGTGAGACCACGGCGCGGGCGACCAGCGCGCCGTTCGAATTGAACGCCTCGATCCAGTCGTTATCGACGATGCCCGCCTGCGTGGCATCCGTCTCGCTGATCCACACGACCGGACCGCCACGCGACAGCGTGAGCATCAGAAGATTGTCGGTGTAGGTCGAGTGGATGCCCCATTTCTGGTGCGGCGTGATGAAGTTGAGCACGATCGGCTTGTTGCCGTTCGGCTTACGATCGATCACCGGCTTCACCGACTTGGTGTCGATGGGCGGGCGATAGACGCAGAAGCCTTCACCGAACGCCCGCATCCACAAATGATCCTGATAGAGCTGCTGGCGGCCGGTGAGCGTGCGCCAGGGGATCAGTTCGTGCACGTTGGTGTAGCCGGCGTTGTAGCAAACCTTCTCCGATTCCAACCCCGACCAGATCGGCGACGAGATGATCTTGCGCGGCTGCGCGACGACGTCGCGGAAGCGGATCTTCTCGTCCTCCTTCGGGACGGCGAGATGGGTGTGCTCGCGGCCGGTGAAACCGCCGAGCGAAGCCCACGCCTTGACCGCGACCTCACCGTTGGTCTCCGGCGCAAGGCTTAGGATGACTTCGCAGGCATCGATGTCGGTATCGATCCGTGCAAGACCTTTGGTCACGCCCTCTTCCTCGACCCGCCCATTGAGCTTCTTGAGGAACTCGACCTCGTGCTCGGTGTTCCAACTCATACCCTTGCCGCCATTGCCGAGCTTGGCCATCAGTGGCCCGAGCGACGAGAACCTCTTGTAGAGGTTGGGATAGTCTCGCTCGACGACGGTAACCATCGGCATGGTCTTGCCGGGAATCGGATCGATCTCTCCCTTCTTCCAATCCTTGACGTCGAACGGCTGCGCGATCTCCCCGGCCGTGTCGTGCAGGATCGGGGTGAGCACTACGTCCTGTTCGACGCCGAGCACCTCCGGCGCGACCTTCGAAAAGGCCTTGGCGATGCCGCGGTAAATCTCCCAATCGTTGCGCGCGCCCCAGACCGGATCAACCGCCGCAGTGAGCGGATGGATGAAGGGATGCATGTCGGAGGTATTGAGATCGTTCTTCTCGTACCAGGTTGCCGTTGGCAGAACGATGTCGGAATACATGCACGTCGTCGACATGCGGAAGTCGAGCGTGACCAAGAGATCAAGCTTCCCTTCCGGCGCCTCCTCGTGCCACACGACCTCGCGCGGCTTTTTCTTCCCGTGCTCACCCAGGTCCTTGCCCATCACGCCGTGGCTGGTGCCGAGCAGATGCTTGAGAAAGTACTCGTGCCCCTTGCCCGAGGAGCCGAGCAGGTTGGAGCGCCAGACGAAAAGATTGCGCGGCCAATTTTTCGGATTGTCCGGGTCATCGCAGGCGAGCTTGAGGTCGCCCGATTTCAAAGCCTTCGCAACATAGTCCTTCGGCTCCAGGCCCGATGCGGCAGCCTGTTTGGAGACTTCGAGGGGATTGGCCTGAAGCTGCGGCGCGGAGGGCAGCCAGCCCATGCGCTCGGCGCGCACATTGTAATCGATCAGCGCGCCGTCCCATGGACCCGCCGGAGCCGTGGGCGAGAGAATCTCGGATACATCGAGCGTTTCGTAGCGCCACTGGTCGGTGTGAGCGTAAAAGGCAGAGGTCGAGTTCATCTGCCGCGGCGGGCGGCTCCAGTCGAGGCCGAACGCGAGCGGTAGCCAGCCCGATTGCGGCCGCAACTTCTCCTGACCGACATAATGCGACCAACCGCCGCCCGACTGCCCGACACAGCCGCACATCACCAGCATGTTGATGATGCCGCGGTAGTTCATGTCCATATGGTACCAGTGGTTCAGACCGGCGCCGACGATCACCATCGACCGCCCGTTCGTCTTCTCCGCATTGCGCGCAAACTCGCGTGCCACAGTGATGATCTGATCCCGCGGCACCCCACTGATCTTTTCAGCCCATGCGGGCGTGTAAGGCTCGACATCGTCGTAGCTCTTCGCCAGGTGCGGGCCGCCAAAGCCACGATCGACGCCGTAGTTGGCGACGAAAAGATCGAAGACCGATGCGACGATCGTCTCACCCTCGAACAGTTGCAGTTTCTTCACGGGCACGTTGCGCACAAGCACGCCGGGATGATCCGTCCCGAGGAAATGGTCGTGCTCGCGATTGCCGAAATAGGGGAAACCGACCGCGGCGACGCCGTCTTTGACGTCGGCCAATGATAGCCGCAGCTTCGTGTCGCGACCGCCCGAGGCCTTCTCCTCGAGATTCCACTTACCCTTCTCACCCCAACGAAACCCGATCGAGCCTTTCGGCACAACGATCGCGTTGGTCATCTCGTCATAGGCAAGCGTCTTCCACTCGGGGTTATTGGTCTCGTCGCAAGAATTGGCGAGGTCCGACGCGCGCAAGAACCGCTCCGGCACGTAGTGCTCGCCCTGCTTCACCAGACGCACCAGCATGGGCATGTCGGTGTATTGGCGCGCGTAGTCGTGGAAATAAGTCGCCTGCCGGTCGATGTGGAACTCGCGCAAGATAACGTGACCCATGGCCATGCCAAGCGCGGCATCGGTGCCCTGCTTCGGCGACATCCACAGATCAGCGAACTTCGAGGCTTCCGAATAGTCCGGCGAGATGACGACGCTCTTGGCGCCCTTGTAGCGAACCTCGGTATAGAAATGAGCGTCCGGCGTGCGCGTCTGCGGCACGTTCGAGCCCCACAAGATGAGGAAGCCTGAATTGTACCAATCGGCGCTCTCCGGCACGTCGGTCTGCTCGCCCCAGGTCTGCGGCGACGCTGGCGGCAAGTCGCAGTACCAATCGTAGAACGACATGCTCACGCCGCCGAGCAGCGACAAGTAACGCGAACCGGCCGCGTAACTCACCATCGACATGGCCGGTATCGGCGAGAAGCCGAACACTCGATCCGGCCCGTAGGTTTTTACCGTGTAGGCGTTAGCGGCCGCGATGATCTCGTTGACCTCGTCCCAGTCCGCGCGGACGAAGCCACCAAGACCGCGCTTCCTCGTGTAGGCGGCGCGCTTTTCAGGGTTCTCGACGATCGACGCCCAGGCGGCGACCGGACTGCGCAACGTGCGCGCCTCGCGCCACAGCTTGAGCAACCGCGAGCGCACCAGCGGATACTTCACACGGTTGCCGGAATAGAGATACCAAGAATAGCTCGCGCCACGTGAGCAGCCGCGCGGCTCGTGGTTGGGAAGATCGGGCCGTGTGCGCGGGTAGTCGGTCTGCTGAGTTTCCCAAGTGACGATCCCGCCCTTGACGTAGATCTTCCACGAGCAGGAGCCGGTGCAATTCACGCCATGAGTCGAGCGCACGATCTTGTCGTGCTGCCAGCGCTTGCGATAGCCATCCTCCCAGCGGCGATCTTCGCGCGTGACGATGCCGTGGCCGTCGGCGAAATCGTCAACCACGCGATTGAAGAAGGTCAGGCGATCGAGGAAGTGGCTCATGGATTCCCCTGTTCGTATTTCTGTAACCGCCTAAGCGGATTGCCGAAATTCAGGTCATCGCCCTAAGGGAAACCCCGGAGGCATGGCCCCCGGGGTTTCTCAAGCGATCAACACGGCTTCTCCGCGCCTTTGCGGGCGTAGTACCACCAGTTGATCGCGATGCAGACGAAGTAGAAGAACGCCGCCCAGTAGAAGAACGGATTGGGCGAGCCAAACCAATAGAACGCGTAGCCGATCATCAATCCGCACGCGAACGGACCGTATGCCGCCATCGCGCCGGTCCAGCCGATGACGCCGCCGGCCTGACGCGGCGGAAAGATCATCGGCATCTGCTTGAAGGTCGAAGCGTTGCCGACGCCGGCGAAGAAGAACAGGCCGAGCATCGTCCAGACAAAATACGGAAAGTCCGCGAGCGAAGCCGGCTGCGTGAAGAAGGTCACCGCGATCGCGCAGACTAGCATGCCGATGCCGGACCAATGCGTGACGCGAGCGCCGCCGACGCGATCCGACAATGGTCCGGCGGCAACGCGGGCGACCGAGCCCACCAGCGGCCCAAGGAAAGCATATGTGAGTGGATCTGGCGCGCCGGGAAAGCTTCCATAAATCTGCTTGATCAGGAGCGGGAATGTCGCCGCGAGACCGGAGAACGAGCCGAACGTCATGATGTAGAGCAGCGTCATGTAGAAGCCGTGCTTCTCCTTGAAGATATCGAGCTGCTCACGGAAATTGGCGCGCACCGGGACGCTCTTCAGCATCATCCAGGCAGCAACGCCGAATACGAGGATGAACGGCACGTAGATCGCGGTTGCATTCTGCAGCCAGATTGATGAAGTCGCGCCGTTCGGCCGCGTAAAGGTCTCCGGATCGCCGAGCAGCGAGCCGGCGAGCGCAAAGCCGATGATCCAGGGCGTCACGAACTGCACGACCGAGACGCCAAAATTTCCGATACCGGCCTGGATCGCAAGCGCTGTCCCCTGCAGCCGCTTGGGAAAGAACAGGCTCGTCGAAGGCATGAACGACGAGAAATTCCCGCCGCCGAGCCCCGCGAGAAAAGCGAGCGACATCAATACCCAATAGGGCGTCGTCGGATCCTGCACGGCATAGATCCATCCCACCGCGGGGATCAGCAGCGACAGAGTCGAGAAGGCTACGACGTGGCGCGTGCCATAAATCGGCACCAGAAACGTATGGATGATGCGGAGCGTGCCACCGGCGAGCCCGGGCATGGCGGCGAGCCAGAAGAGCTGCGTGGTCGAGAGCTTGAAGCCGACCGCCGGCAGCCGCACGACGAGCGCCGACACCACGAACCAGACGATGAACGCCATGATCAGGTTCGCGGTCGTGATGCCCAACGTCCACCACGCGAAGCGCTTGCCCTTCTGCTCCCAGAATTGCGCATCTTCGGGCGTCCACTGATCGAGCCAGGTCCGGCTCGCCGCTGGGGTCCTGACAGGGTCGACTTTCGTGGTGCCCATGGTCGCCTCGCTCGATGCTCTGGAAACTGCCGCGGGTTACGCCGACACGCCCGATGCTCGGGTTCCGCTAGGTCGCTTGGCTGGAATCAGATTTCCGCGCCCAGGCGCCGGAGTCGGCGATCCGGGATGCGGCGGGAGGACGGGACCGAGGATGTCGGCCTCCGGAAAGTACAGCGGCCCGGCGAGAGCGGGAATGCGCCGCTTCTCCATGTAGAGGATGGCGAAGTGCATCCACAGGAGCGATACCGCGACGACGACGAACATGAGCATGAAGCAGCTCGTCCACACGCCGATCAGATCGTTCATGGCGCCGAAAGCGATCGGAAGCACAAACCCGCCAAGCCCGCCGATGAGCCCGACGACACCGCCGACCGAGCCGACGCGGCCGGGGTAATAGACCGGGATGTGCTTGTAGACGGCTGCCTTGCCGAGGCTCATGAAGAAGCCGAGCACAAACGTCAGCATGGTGAAGGGGATGAATCCGAGCGCGATGGTGAACTCGATCGGCCCGCGAATGCCACCCACGACATAAGTCGTCGCCGGATAGGAGAGGAAAAAAGTACAGATCACCGAACCGATGAAGGTCCAGTACATCACCCGGCGGGCGCCATACTTGTCGGAGAGCGTGCCGCCGAGGATGCGGAAAAGCGAACCCGGGATCGAATAGGCGGCGCCGAGCCAGCCGGCCGTGACGATGTCGAGATTGTAGACGCCTACGTAGTAGCGCGGCAGCCATAGCGCGAGCGCGACGAAGCCACCGAATACGAAGAAGTAATAGAGCGAGAACCGCCAGACTTGCAGGTTCTTCAGCGGCTCCAGCATTGCCGAGAATGGCTCGGGCTTGAGCCCAGCCTTGCGGCGCTTCTCGAGCTCAGGATCGTCCTTGGTCCCGAACCAGAAAATTACCGCCATAACAACGAGGCCGAGCGCCCAGAGCTGCGCGACCGCCTGCCAGCCGAGGGCGACCATCACAAGTGGCGCCAAGAACTTCGTTACTGCTGCCCCGACATTGCCGGCACCGAAAATCCCAAGCGCCGTGCCCTGCTTTTCGGCCGGGTACCAGCGCGACACGTAGGCGATGCCGACGGCGAACGAGCCGCCGGCGATCCCCACGCCGAGCGCCGCGATGAGGAACGTGGTGTAGTCGTAGGCGTAGATCAGGAGCCAAGTGGCAACCGCGGCCGACAGCATCACCAGCGTGTAAACGATGCGGCCGCCATATTGGTCGGTCCAGATGCCAAGCATCAATCGAATGAGACTGCCGGTGAGGATCGGCGTGCCGACGAGCAGGCCGAACTGGGTGTCGTTGAGGTTGAGATCCTTCTTTATCTGTATTCCGATGATCGAGAAGATGGTCCAGGCGGCGAAGCACACCGTGAAAGCAATCGTGGAAAGCCAAAGCGCTCTATTCTGATCGCTCGTCAGATCGCGTTCCATACGACTGGCCTCCCCTCGACCACCCCTAATAATCGTCGAGCAACAGGTGCCAGATGGATCGAGCCTTCGGCTTGATCCAGGTCAAAGCTAAGTAACTATCCTTAGGTGCACTGGGTGCGGCTGTGGGTCGACTACTTGGTGCGGTGAAAATGTAGATGATGATGATGGTGCGCAAGCGCACCCTACATT
>JAYUHJ010000133.1:0-5185 GCA_043767065.1 Hyphomicrobiales bacterium
TCGTGCCAGTCGAAGAAAATGCCGCCGATGCCGCGCGGCTCGTTGCGGTGCTTGAGCATGAAATACTCGTCGCACCATTGCTTGTAGCGCTCGTAGATCGCGACCCGCGGATGCTTTTCGCAGGCCGCCTCCATCGCCGCGTGGAACGCCTTGGCGTCGGGATCGCTTTGCGTGCGGCGCTTGTCCAGCACCGGCGTCAAGTCCGCGCCGCCGCCGAACCAGGCCTTGGTGGTGACCACGAAGCGCGTGTTCATGTGTACTGCCGGCACGTGCGGATTGCGCATATGCGCGATCAGCGAAATGCCCGAGGCCCAGAAACTCGGATCAATCTCGGCGCCGGGGATTTCCTTGCGGAACTCCGGCGCGAATTCGCCGTGCACGGTCGAGCAGTGCACGCCGACCTTCTCGAACAGTCGGCCGTGCATCATCGCCATCGTCCCGCCGCCGCCATCCGGGTCGGCTTTAGCCGACCCGGCACTTGAATTGCCGATCTCGGGTAAACCCGAGATCGGTCGTCCGCCGCTATGGTCGGTGCGCGCCCAGGGCTTGCGTTCGAAGCGGCCGGCCGGGCCGCGATAGAGCGCTCCTGGTGCTTCGTCCTCGAGCGTCTCGAACTCAGCGCAAATCTGGTTGCGCAGATCCTCGAACCATGCGCGCGCGTGCGCTTTCCGCGCTTCGAGCGGGTCGATCGCCGCTTCAGACAAGGGCGGCGCCCCCGGTCTGCCGCAGCGCTTCGCCGAGCACCATGGCGACGGCCACCGCGACGTTGAGGGAACGCAATCCGGGACGCATCGGCACTCTCACGCTGGCGTCGGCCGCTTGATGCACGGCCTCCGGCACACCGGAACTCTCGCGCCCGGCCAGCAGAACGTCGCCGGGGAGAAAGGCGAAATCGAGGTAGCCGGTCTCCGCTTTGGTGGATAACAGCACGATCCGCCGGCCCTCGGCCCGCCGCCATTGCTCGAACGCGGCGAAGGTCACGTGGCGCACCAGCGTCGCGTGCTCGATGTAATCGAGCCCGGCGCGCCGAAAGCCGCGCTCGCTCGCATTGAATGCCGCCGGCCCGATGAAGTGCACCGGCACGCCCAGGCACGCGCCGAGCCGCAGAATCGTACCCGCGTTCTGCGGAATATCGGGTTCGAAGAGGGCGATCACCATGGTCCAACCGGGATGGGACGGTGTCGTTTTCCACCGTCGGCGAGGGGGCTCAATGTCCCACCAAAGGCTTATCCCACAAGACGTAGTGCCGCATTGCCCAGACTGGACAATGCCCGGCAGTGATGCAATGAGGGGCCGAGAAACAGGCGCCACGCGCTCGGACCTTGCCTCCGGGCTGATCGGCACGCGCCGCGAGCGGGTTAGGGGGCTCTCCCCGACCGGCGTCGCGGCGCCTCGTTGAAAATGTCGGTTGGTGGCAGTAGGCGGTAGCAAGGAAACGAACGTGGCAACCACCGGAACCGCCGCAACCACCCGCCGCGACTTCCTCTACATCGCCACCGCAGCCGTGGGCGCCGTAGGCGCCGCCGCGACCGTCTGGCCCTTGATCAGCCAGATGAACCCGGATGCTTCGGTATTGGCGCTCGCCGCAATCGAGGTGGACCTGGCGCCGATCGCCGAGGGCCAGATTCTCACGGTGAAATGGCGCGGCAAGCCGGTGTTCATCTCGCACCGGACCAAGAAAGAGATCGACGCGGCGCGCGCGACGCCGCTGTCGCAGCTTCCCGATCCGCAAACCGACGAGGCCCGCGTCAAGAAGGGCCACGACCAGTGGCTCGTGATCGTCGGCATCTGCACCCATCTCGGCTGCGTGCCGCTCGGCCATCAGGGCCAGTTCGACGGCTGGTTCTGCCCCTGCCACGGCTCGGTCTACGACACATCCGGTCGCATCCGTTCCGGCCCGGCGCCGACCAATCTCGAAGTTCCGCCCTACGAATTCCTCGCCGACACCAAGGTCCGGATCGGATGAGCGGGCACTCGACCTACCAGCCGCAGAACCGCTTCATGAAATGGTTTGAAGCGCGCCTTCCACTCGGCGGGCTCGTCCATTCCACGTTCGTCGCCTATCCGACGCCGCGCAACCTGAACTATTGGTGGACCTTTGGCGGCATTCTCACCTTCATGCTCGCGGCGCAGATCGTGACCGGCGTCGTGCTGGCGATGCACTACACGCCGACCTCGAAGGACGCGTTCGATTCCGTCGAGCACATCATGCGCGACGTGAACTACGGCTGGCTGTTCCGCTACGTGCACGCCAATGGCGGGTCGATGTTTTTCCTCGCCGTCTACATCCACATGTTCCGTGGCCTCTATTACGGTTCCTACAAGGAGCCGCGCGAGGTGCTGTGGATTTTGGGCGTCATCATCTTCCTGCTGATGATGGCGACCGCGTTCATGGGCTACGTGTTGCCCTGGGGCCAGATGAGCTTCTGGGCCGCGACTGTGATCACCAACCTGTTTTCGGCGATCCCGCTGTTCGGCAACGCGATCACCCAGTGGCTGTGGGGCGGCTACGCGGTGGATCAGCCGCTGCTGCAGCGCTTCTATTCGCTGCACTATCTCCTGCCGTTCATGATCGCGGGCGTCGTGGTGCTGCACGTCTGGGCCCTGCACGTGGTCGGCCAGAACAATCCGACCGGCGTCGATGTGAAGTCCGACAAGGACACCGTGCCGTTCACGCCCTACGCAACGGTCAAAGACGGCTTCATGCTCGTTTGCTTCCTGCTCCTGTATGGCTGGTTCGTGTTCTACATCCCGAACTATCTCGGCCATTCCGACAACTACATTCCCGCCAACCCGCTGCAGACGCCGTCGCATATCGTGCCCGAATGGTACTTCCTGCCGTTCTACGCGATCCTGCGCGCGATCCCCAACAAGCTCGGTGGCGTGGTGGCGATGTTCGCGTCGATTCTGGTGCTGTTCTTCCTGCCGTGGCTCGATACGTCGAAGGTGCGCTCGGCGCGCTACCGGCCGCTGTTTCGCCAGTTCTTTTGGATTCTGGTCGTGTGCTGCATCGGGCTGGGCTATCTCGGCTCGCAGCCGCCCGAGGGCGGGTTCGTGCTCGCGGCGCGCATTCTCACAGCCTATTACTTCATCCACTTCCTGGTGATCCTGCCGCTGCTCGGCCTGGTCGAGAAGCCGCGGGCGGTGCCGGCCTCGATTTCTGAATCCGTGTTGAAAGGCGCCGCGCCGGCCTCGGCCGGTACCCGAGCCCCGGATCGGAACGGCTGAGTCATGCGCAAGCTCATCCTCGCCGCTGCGATCACCGCTCTTACGTTTAACGCGCTTTCGTTCAACGCTGCTCCGGCCGCGTTTGCCGCCGAAGCGGCGAAGCCCACCCGCCAATCCTGGTCGTTCGCCGGCCCGTTCGGCCTCTACGATCGCGCGCAGCTGCAGCGCGGCTTCAAGGTCTATCGCGAGGTCTGCGCCGCCTGCCACGGGCTGAAGCTCGTGGCGTTCCGCACGCTCGCGTCGCCCGGCGGCCCCGGCTTCACCGAGCCGCAGGCCAAGCAGGTCGCCAGCGAATACCGCATCACCGACGGCCCCAACGATCGCGGCGAAATGTTCGAGCGCCCCGGCCAGCTCTCCGACTACATTCCCTCGCCGGACCCCAACGAGCAGGCCGCGCGTGCGCGCTTGAACGGCGCACTGCCGCCCGACCTCTCGGTGATCGCCAAGGCGCGCTCCTACGAAGTGGGGTTCCCGGGCTTCATCCTCGACGCCTTCAAGCAGTATCAGGAGAGCGGCGTCGATTACGTCTACGCGTACCTGACCGGCTACGAGAATCCGCCCGCGGGCACCACGTTGCCGGCGACGCAGTTCTGGAACAAATATTTTCCCGGCAACCGCACCGCCATGCGGCCGCCCTTCCAGAAGGATCAGGTCGAATATCCCGACGGCACGCCGCAGACGCCCGAGCAATATTCCAAGGACGTCACCGCGTTCCTGATGTGGGCCGCCGAGCCGCACCTGGAGGCGCGCAAGCGCATTGGCTTCCAGGTAATGATCTTCCTGCTCGTGTTCGCGGGGCTGATGTATTTCACCAAGAAGAAGGTCTGGTCGGCGGTGCACTGACGCCGGCGGCCGATTCCATGCGACCGGCCCGCGCCATCTGCGCGGGTTTTGTTTTGTAGGGCTAACCCCGCACTCGCACGAAGCCGAGCGCGCTCGTGGTTTCGCGCGCGATGCGATCCGCTTCGGAAACGACTTCCGCCTCCGACGGCACGAACGCGGCCCGGCGCGCCTGACTGGCGACCAGGCGGGCGAGGCTGCGGATTTGCGCGGCCGGAATGTCGGATAGCGGAATTTCCAGCGCCAGACCCGCGCGCGACACCAGCCTGATCTCGTAGCCGAACGGCCGGCCGGAATCCTTGCCGATCTCGATGCGGGCGACGTCTTCCCAGCGGATCAAGCCGGTGGGTTGGAACAGGGCGGCGGCGTCTTGTACCGACGCGCCGCGCTCGTCGAGCCGGACGCTCCAAGTGAAGTAGTGCGCGCCGGACCACAGCATGGCGGCGAAGAACAGCACCGCCGCCGCCTTGCGAACGCGCGACGCCAGAAACTTGGGCGGCAGATAGACGATCGTCGCCGCGGCCGCGCCGAAGAAGCCGGCAGCGATCCACCAGGGATAATCGAGTACGATCGAGAAACTGGACACGCTACTGCTCCATCTGCTGCGCGCTGCGGCTTCTAACCCGGCAATTCCAGCCACCGGGTTCTCGACGCCCGCGCACTTTGGGCTATGGTGAAGGAATGGTTTTTCTGCGGAGAAACTAAGCAAAATGCGTGCCGTACTCGGCGTGCTGGGCGGTTCGGGCATTTATGACCTGCCGGGGCTCGAAAACGTGCGCGAACTCTCCGTGGAAAGCCCCTGGGGCGAGCCATCCGACACGCTCCGCCAGGGCGAGATTTCGGGCACGCCGGTCGTTTTTCTGCCGCGCCACGGCAAGGGCCACCGCGTTTCGCCGACCGACCTCAATTATCGCGCCAATATCGATTGCTTGAAGCGCGCCGGCGTCACTGATCTCGTTTCGCTCTCGGCCTGCGGCTCGTTCAAGGAGGCGCTCGCGCCCGGCAGTTTCGTGCTGGTGGACCAGTTCATCGACCGCACCTTCCGCCGCGCCTCGAGCTTTTTCGGCACCGGCTGCGTCGCGCACGTCTCCATGGCCCATCCCGTCGGCCCGCGCCT
>JAYUHJ010000134.1:0-5177 GCA_043767065.1 Hyphomicrobiales bacterium
GCGCATGAGATCAAGAATCCGCTCACCCCGATCCAACTTTCGGCGGAACGGCTCCGCCGCAAATACGGCAAGGTTCTGCTGGAAGACCGCGAAGTGTTCGAGCAATGCACCGATACCATCATCCGCCAGGTCGGCGACATCGGGCGGATGGTCGACGAGTTCTCGTCGTTCGCGCGGACGCCGAAGCCCGTGGTCGAGCGGCAAGATCTCGCGGAGACGATTCGGCAGGTCGTATTCCTCATGCGCGTCGGTCAACCCGACATCGTCTTCGACGTGGAGCTGCCGAACCGCGCGGTGCCGGCGCAATTCGACCGTCGGCTGATCTCGCAGGCGCTCACCAACATCGTGAAGAACGCGATCGAAGCGATCGCCGCCGTGCCGGCGGCCGAACGCGGCGAGGGCCGCATTCTCATTCGCCTCGGGCAAGACGGCGGCGATGCGGCCGTGGATGTGATCGACAACGGGGTGGGGCTTCCAGCGGAAGGCCGCGAGCGGCTGTTGGAGCCCTACGTCACGACGCGAGAGAAGGGTACCGGCCTCGGCCTTGCGATCGTCGGCAAGATTCTCGAAGAGCACGGCGGCCGCGTCGAACTTTACGACGCGCCTGCGGTCGCGGAAGGCGGGCGCGGGGCCTGGGTCCGGCTGCGGTTCGCGATCGACGGTGCAATAGCGACGCCGGCGCCGGTGGCCAGCGCAGTATTGGGTACGGGTTGAAATGAGCGCCGACATCCTCATCGTCGATGACGAAGCGGATATCCGCGACCTGGTCGCGGGCATCCTGGCCGACGAAGGTTATGCCGCGCGCGTAGCCAAGGACGCCGACGAGGCGCTGGCGGCGGTCGCCGCGCGCCGGCCGCAGTTGATCCTGCTGGATATTTGGCTCGAAGGCAGCCGGCTCGACGGCCTCGCGCTGCTCGACGTCATCAAGTCGCAGCATCCGGAAGTGCCGGTGGTGATGATCTCCGGACACGGCACAATCGAGACTGCGGTCGCGGCGATCAAGCGCGGTGCCTACGACTTCATCGAAAAGCCGTTCAACGCCGACCGGCTGGTGGTGGTCGCGAGTAGGGCGCTCGAGATGTTCCGGCTCCGGCGCGAGGTGCATGCGCTGAAGCAGCTGGCGTCGCGCGCCCAGCATTTGATCGGCTCCTCGCCGGTGATCAGCAATCTGCGCCATACCATCGAGCGTGTATCGCCGACCAATAGCCGCATCCTGATCGTGGGACCGTCGGGCTGCGGCAAGGAGCTCGCAGCGCGCATGATCCACGCCAGCTCGGCGCGCGCCGAAGGTCCGTTCGTCGTCATCAACGCGGCCACCATCACACCTGAGCGCATGGAGGTGGAGCTGTTCGGCACCGAGGGCAACGGATCGCGCAAAGTTGGCGCGCTCGAGGAGGCGCACGGCGGTTCGCTGTTCATCGACGAGATTGCCGACATGCCGCGCGAAACGCAGAACCGCATTCTGCGCGTGCTGACCGACCAGCAGTTTCAGCGGGTCGGCGGAACGATGCGGGTGAACGTGGACGTGCGCATCATCTCTTCGACCGCGCGCGATGTGGAAACCGAGATCGAGGAGGGGCGCTTCCGCGAGGACTTGTTTCACCGCCTGAGCGTGGTGCCGATCCGCGTCCCGCCGCTCTCAGAACGGCGCGAGGATATCCCCGAGCTGGTGGAGTATTTTCTCGAGCAGATTTCGGTCATGACCGGCTTGCCGCGCCGGCAGGTCGGCGCGGACGCGATCGCGGTACTGCAGTCGCACGATTGGCCCGGCAACGTGCGGCAGCTACGCAACAACGTGGAGCGGCTGCTGATCCTGGCCGGCGGCGATCCGGCGGCGACGGTGACCGCCGCGATGTTGCCTCCGGACGTCGGAGCGCTGGTGCCGGCCATGCCGAACGGCAACGGCGGTGAGGAACTGATGAGTCTCCCGCTGCGCAATGCGCGGGAAGCATTCGAGCGGCAATATCTCGTCGCCCAGATCAGCCGGTTCGGCGGCAATATCTCGCGTACCGCCGAGTTCGTCGGCATGGAGCGCTCGGCGCTGCACCGCAAGCTCAAGGCGCTCGGCGTCGACGACCGGCCGCGCTGAGCGACTGCATCCGCCATGTTCCGGTTCGCGTATGTCAACGGCCGCTACGTTCCTTACGCTTCTGCACAAGTGCACGTCGAAGATCGCGGGTATCAGTTCTCCGACGGGGTCTATGAAGTCTGCGAGGTTCGAGACGGCAGTTTGGTGGACGAGCGGCGGCATCTCGATCGGCTCGACCGTTCGCTCTCTGAGCTGCGGATCGCGCTGCCGATCGCGCGCTCTGCGCTCGGTGTTGTGTTGCGCGAGACGGTACGGCGTAATCGCGTTCGCGACGGCTTGATTTATCTGCAGGTGACGCGCGGCGTGGCCCGCCGAGACCACGGCTTTCCGCCGCCGGGTACGCGGCCTAGCCTGGTGGTGACCGCGCGTCCGCTCGACCGGGTGAAGCAGAGCGCGCTCGCGGAGACCGGCATTGCGGTGCTGACGGTGCCCGACGACCGCTGGTCGCGGGTCGATATCAAGAGCGTTTCGCTGCTGCCGAATGTGCTGGCGCGGCAGGCGGCACGCGATGCGGGAGCGCGCGAGGCTTGGCTCGTCGATGCAGACGGGTTCGTGTCGGAGGGCGCCTCTACCAATGCCTGGATCGTCACCCAATCCGGCCGGGTGGTGACGCGGCCGGCGGAATTCGGCATTTTGCGCGGGATCACGCGCACGGTCGTCCTCGATGTCGCTGCGAAGCAGGGGCTGACGGTGGAGGAGAGACCGTTCACCGTGGCCGAGGCGCACATGGCGCGGGAAGCCTTCGCCACCGCGGCGACCCAAATCGTCATGCCGGTGGTGACGATCGACGGCAAGTCGGTCGGGGACGGCAAGCCAGGCCCGGTCGCGCGCGGGCTGCGCACCTGTTTTCACGAGATGGCGGAAACCACCTGAGTTGTAAGCAATGCCGCGCGGCGGGGCAATTCGCCCGCGCGCTGCACGGAAGTTTGGCTTGCGCGCGGTCGGTTTCGTGCCTCTAATAATGGCGGTTTGCACGGGGGACGCTTCGTGCCGGCCCGCCCGGGCGGCAAAGCCCGGCGTCAATCGCTCGCCCGCGAAAAAAGAAGGAAAACACACATGGCGGCGGAACGAACACAAAATCTCCAGGACACCTTTCTCAACCATGTTCGCAAGAACAAGGTGCCGCTCACGATTTTTCTCGTGAACGGCGTGAAGCTGCAGGGCGTCGTCACTTGGTTCGATAATTTCTGCGTGCTTCTGCGGCGCGATGGGCATTCGCAGCTCGTCTACAAGCACGCGATCTCGACCGTCATGCCCGGAGCGCCGGTGCAGTTGTTCGAGCCGGCCGAGGAAGCCGCGGCAGGGGACCGGGACTAGTTGAAGCAGAGACGCGCGGCTCGTCCGCCCGCTCGCACGCATGGCTCCGGCTCGCCGATGCGAGCGGTGGTCATCGTGCCCGCCCTTTCTCGCCACGCGAGAGCGGGCGAGGGGGCACGGCTGCGCACTGCCGAGGCGCAGCTCGAAGAAGCGATCGGTCTCGCGGAAGCCATCGATCTCAAAGTGGTGAAGGGCGGCATCGTGCCGCTATCGGCGATCAGGCCCGCGACTTTTCTCGGCAAGGGCAAGGTCGAAGAGATCGAAGGCATCGTACGCACGGAGGAAGCCGGCCTCGTGTTCATCGATACCGCGCTCTCGCCGGTGCAGCAACGAAACCTGGAGAAGGCCTGGAACGCGAAGGTCGTCGACCGGACCGGGCTGATCCTCGAAATCTTCGGTCAGCGCGCACGCACGAAGGAAGGCACGCTGCAGGTGGAGCTTGCGCATCTCACCTATCAGAAGAGCCGGCTGGTCCGTTCCTGGACGCACTTGGAGCGCCAGCGCGGTGGCTTCGGCTTTCTCGGCGGACCGGGCGAGACCCAGATCGAAGCCGATCGGCGGCAGATCGAGGAACGGATAGGGCGCATCGAGCGCGAGCTTGAAAAGGTCAAGCGCACGCGGGCGCTGCATCGGGAAAACAGGCGCCGGGTCCCGCACCCGATCGTGGCGCTGGTCGGCTACACCAATGCCGGCAAATCGACGCTGTTCAACCAGCTGACGCATGCTTCGGTGCGGGCTGAAGATCTTCTGTTTGCGACGCTGGACCCGACGCTGCGCGGCATCAAACTTTCCCACGGCGGGCGCGCGATCCTCTCCGACACGGTCGGGTTCATCTCCGAACTGCCGACGCTGCTGGTCGCCGCATTCCGCGCCACGCTCGAAGAGGTGATCGAAGCCGACGTGATCGCGCACGTGCGCGACATCTCGCACGGCGAGGCCGAGGCGCAGGCCGAGGACGTGACCAAGGTGCTTTCCGATCTCGGGATCGATCCTGCAGATTCGCACCGTGTGATCGAAGTCTGGAACAAGATCGACCGGCTCGACGCGGAGAGCCGGTTACGGATCGAGAACATCGCCGCACGCAAGCCCGCGGACACGCGTCCGATCCTGGTATCTGCATTGACCGGGGAGGGCGCGGATGCGTTTCTCGCAGCGATCGAAGCGCGTATTAGCGTCGGCAAACCGACGCTCTCGTTGTCGATCGATCCCGCGGACGGCGCTGGCCTCGGCTGGCTGCATCGGCAGTGCGAGGTGCTGGAGCGGCGGCTCGACGAGCACGGCCGCATGGCGGTCACGGTTCGCGTCGATCTGGACAAGGTCGAGCAGGTACGGCGGAAATTTCCTTCGGCAGCCTAGTCAGCCGCCGCGCTCCTTCGTCTTCGCCTCGTCCCACAGCGCGTCCAACTCTTCAAGCGTTGCGTCGGACGGTTTGCGGCCCTTGGCCGCGAGTGCGGTCTCGATGCTATGAAACCGGTGCTCAAATTTCCGGTTGCCGGCCCGCAGCGCTTCTTCGGGGTCGATCTTGAGCCGGCGTGCGAGATTAACCACTGCGAACAGGAGGTCGCCGACCTCCTCGGCCTCGGCGTCGCGACTGCCGAGCGCGGCTGTAAGCTCGCGCGTCTCTTCCTCGATCTTGCGGAGGATGTCGCCGGCGTTTTTCCAGTCGAAACCTACCTTGGCGGCTTGCTCCTGTAATTTGTGAGCGCGCGTAAGCGCGGGCAGGGCGAGGGGAACATGCAACGTCCCTGCTCCGTCACCCGCCTCGCCTTTA
>JAYUHJ010000135.1:0-2167 GCA_043767065.1 Hyphomicrobiales bacterium
CCGCAAGCTTATCGGCGAGCCGGTCACCCAGAATGATCGCGTTGGTCGCGCGGTAAAGCGCCGACAGATCGCCCTGGCGCATCTGAGTCTCGAGGTTCGAGACCTTGCCCTCGGTGCGTGGATCGATGCCGGTGATCGACACCGCGACGTCGCGCCCGGCATAGCGCAGCAGGCCTTTCGACGTCACCGAAGGCGTGAGCTTGCCCGGCACCCACGCCTCGAGCGCCGCGATGCTGGCCATCGGATTCTTGATGCCACGCCGGCGCACCTCGGGCGTCAGGCCGTGGATTTCCGCAGCTGCATAGCGCACCTCGGCCGGCTGCAGCGTCGGCTTGTTGCGCTCGTCGGAGACGGTTACGTGCGGCAGCACGTTGACCAACGTCTTGACGAAATCGTCCTGCGAACCCTCCATCAAGGACGCCATCATGATCGAGAACCCGACGCCGGTCGCGACCCCGAAACCCGCGATCAGCGTCTGCCGCGCGCGGGTGCGCACGTGGGTCCAGGCGATGTTGAAGATCAAGTTCATTTCGCGCCCGCGGCAGCCGTGACACTCACCCGTGCTCCGTCCGCTAGGCCGGTCGGCACCGATGCAACGACGAGGTCGCCTTCCTTGAGGCCGCTTGCGATCTCGATCGCGCGCGTGCCGCGGATACCGGTTTCCACCTTGCGCCGATAGGCGCGGAAGCCGTCGATCACGAACACATGGCCGTCCGCGACCGCAGCCGACGGCACCAGCAGCACGTCGGCTTTCTCGCGGGTCACGATATTGGCCTCGACGCTCATGCCGATGCGAAGCGGCGTATCGTCCGGCAGCGCGATCTTGACCCGATAGGTCTTGGCGACGGGATCGCCCGCCGGCGTGATATCGCTGACTTTTCCTTCGAGCGGCTGGTTCGGGAAGGCGTCCGTGCGCAACAACACCTTCATGCCGTTCCGCACGCGCGGGATATCCTCCTCGTTCACCTCCGCCACCACCTGTAAGGGCTTCGGCAGACCGATGCGATAGAGCACGTTCACGGAATCGACGATCTCGCCGATTTCGCCGTCCTCGCGCAGTACGATGCCCTCCATGGGCGCGACCAGCTTGTAGTTCTCAAGCCGCTCGGTCTGCGCCGTGATCAGCGCCTGGATCGAGCGCAACTCGCTCAAGGCGCGCTCGTGCGCCTGGGCGGTGGTGACGTTGCGCGCGATCAGCTCGCTTTGGCGTTCCACCTCGCGCCGGAAAAAAACCTCGCGCGCCTTGAGCTCGGTCAAGGTTGCCTGCGCTTCCTTGTCGTCGAGCCGCGCGAGCACGTCGCCGGCCTTCACTGCCTTGCCTTCGCAGCGGCAACGCTCGACGATGCGGCCCTTGATCAGCGGCGTGACCTTGGCCCAGCGCACCGGCTCGATTGCGCCCGTGGCATAGACGATTTCGGCCGCGTTGCCGCGCTCGACGCGTGCCGCGGTCACGGCGATCGGCCGTCCCAAATACCAGTAGACGGCGCCTGCGGCAGCCGCGACCAATATGAGCACCGCGATAATTCGGCTTTGAGTCATTCGTTCTCCGGATCGGTCCTTGCGGCCCCAGCAACAAGATATCGGGCGCCGACGTGCAAACCAACGCGTTTCGGCTGCATGACCGGGCACTCCGAAACAGGCTATAAGCGGGTCAACCTATTCGATGTTCAGTGTCATTCACGCAATGCATTCCCTCTATGATTTCATAGAACGGCGGCCGCGGGCCGCATTTCTTGCGTTCGCCGCCCTGCATCTGATCGTCTGGAGCGCACTGCCGGTCGCGCTTTACCCGAACCTGCCGCTCGATCTGATCGAGGCGTTGATCTATGGGCGCGAATGGCAGCTCGGCTACGACAAATTGCCGCCCTTGCCCTGGTGGCTCATCGAAATCGCCTACCGCCTCATCGGGCACGACTTCGCCTATTACGCCCTGGCGCAAGTCGCGGTGATCGCGGCATTCGCTATGATCTGGGCGACCGCTCGCCCTCTGGTCGGGCCAGCTGGCGCGCTAGTTGCGCTTTTGATCCTCGATGGCCTGCATTATTTCCATTTCACGGCGGCGCAGTTCAATCACAACGTCATTCAGCTCCCGCTATGGGCGCTCGCGGGCTATTCGTTCCGGGCCGCGCTACGCGACGGCCGGCTGCTCTCCTGGGCATTGCTCGGC
>JAYUHJ010000136.1:0-5157 GCA_043767065.1 Hyphomicrobiales bacterium
CCGGGCTTCGGCACCCTGCCCTCGCAGTTCTTGGCGACCATCGAGAGCGAGCGTTGGGCAAGGTTGCCGAGATCGTTGGCCAGATCCGCGTTCATGCGCGCGACGATGGTCTCGTGGCTGTAGTTACCGTCCTGCCCGAACGGTACCTCGCGCAGGAAGAAATAGCGCAGCGCATCGACGCCATAGGCGTCGGCGAGCGCGAACGGATCGACCACGTTGCCGACTGACTTCGACATTTTCTCCCCGCGATTGAAGAGAAATCCGTGGCTGAAGATGCGCTTGGGCGGCGCCAGGCCCGCCGAGAGCAGGAAAGCCGGCCAATAGACCGCATGGAAGCGCACGATATCCTTGCCGATCACGTGCAGGTCGACCGGCCAAAGCTTGAATTGCGGAGACTTCACATCCGGATAGCCGATACCGGTCAGGTAATTGGTGAGCGCATCGACCCAAACGTACATCACGTGACCTGGCACATCTGGAACCGGCACGCCCCAGGCGAGCGTGGTGCGGGAGATCGAGAGGTCCTGTAGCCCGGCTTTGACGAAGCTGATGACCTCGTTGAAGCGGGTCGCCGGCAGCACGAAATCCGGGTGGGCCGCGTAGAGCTTGAGCAACCGGTCCTGATAGGCCGAGAGGCGGAAGAAATAGGACTTCTCCTCGGTCCACTCGACCGGCGTGCCCTGCGGACCGACGCGCACTTTGTCCGGGCCGACCTTGGTCTCGCCTTCGGCGTAGAATGCCTCGTCGCGCACCGAGTACCAGCCCTGATAGGTGCCGATATAGATGTCCCCGGCCTCGACCATGCGGCGCCAGATCGCCTGGCTCGCCTCGTAATGGGCGGGCTCGGTGGTGCGGATGAAGCGGTCGTAGGAAACGTCGAGCCGGTCGCACATTTCGCGGAAGCGCGGACTGTTGCGGTCGGCAAGCGCGCGCGGTGTGATGCCCTCCTTGGCCGCGGTCTGCGACATCTTCATGCCGTGCTCGTCGACGCCGGTCATGAAGAAGACGTCGTGGCCGTCGAGCCGCAGGAAGCGCGCGATCGCGTCGGAGGCAATCGCCTCGTAGGCGTGGCCGATGTGCGGCACGCCGTTCGGGTAGGAGATCGCCGTGGTCAGGTAGTAGCGCGGCTTGGTTGCCATGAATGCGACTTCTTGCACGCCCCGCTCTAACGGCGGGTCGCATCCGCGAGCATGGCGAAGATCTGGAATACGAACGGCCTACGGTCGAGCCCGAAAGCGTCGGTGTCGATCGCAGCGCGGCGGACCTTCTCCCATGTCTCGGCATAGCGTGCAAGGCGAGCGGGCGGCTGGTTCTCCCGCGTCGCCTGCGAAGCCAGCCAGTCTTCGACGGCTTCGGTGAAGACGGCGAACCCCTGATCGCCCTTCATGTGGTCGCCGAGCGTGTGCAGCTTCGCCGGGTCGACCGCCGGAAGGCGTTTGAGCATCTCGGTGCTGAGCGAGCGCACCTCGAGCCCCTCGCCGAGCAGAAGTTCCAGCGCCCGGCGCACGCTGCCGCCGCTCGCGGCCGCAGCGTCTGGAATCTGCGCGCGCGGCAGCTCGGGCATGCGTGCGGCGAGCGCGGTCACCGCCTGCGATACTTCTTCCGCTGAAAGCGGGTTGAGCCGCATGCGCTGGCAGCGGGATCGGATGGTCGCCATGACCCGGCCGGGCGAGTGCGAAATCAGCAAGAACATGGATTTTGCGGGCGGCTCCTCGACCAGCTTGAGGAGTGAGTTCAGGCCTGCCGCGTTCATCTCCTCGATCGAATCTACGACGCAGACGCGATAGCCACCGAAAGCGGCCGTGGAGCCGAAGAAGCTGACGATCCGACGCACGTCATCCACCCGGATTTCCGTGCGCAGCTTCTTGCTTTCCTCGTTCATTACCCGGCGCAGAACGAGGAGATCGGGATGCGAAAGCACCGCCACCTGTCGGCTCGCGGGATTGTCCTCGGCGACCGAGAGGTCCTTGCGCGGCTTCTTGTCGGGCGCGGGATGAGCCAGCAAGAAGCGGGCGATCCGATACGCCAGCGTCGCTTTGCCGATGCCTTCGGGGCCGCCGATCAGCAAGGCGTGCGGAAGACGCGCCGATTGCCAAGCTCCAAGCACCGATGCTTCGGCTTCGGCGTGGCCGACGAGAATGCCATGCTCGCGCGGATGCGGGGCGCCTTCCAGGCGATCGGCTTCCTCGATGGTTTCGTCGTTCACCCAGCTGCTCCGGCCGTCTGTGCGGCGCGCAGCGGACGCAACAGGCGTTCGGCGACGATCATCCAGATCTTGACGGCGACCGTATCGGGGTTCGGGCTGGCGTCGATGATGACGCAGCGATCGGGCTCGTTCTCGGCGAGCTTGCGGTACGCGACGCGCAGCCAGTTGTGGTACTCGGGGTCCTCCGACTCGAAACGGTCCAGTGCCTGGCCGCGCGCCTTGGTGCGCGCGAGGCCGGTCTCGACCGGAACGTCGAGCACGAAGGTGAGGTCCGGTTTCACGTCGCCAACGGTAATGCGCTCGAGCGCGTTGATCAGCTTCGGATCGACGTTGCCGAGGACGCCCTGATAGACGCGCGTTGAATCATGGAAGCGGTCGCATACGACCCAGGCGCCGCGCTCGAGCGCCGGGCGGATCGTATTCTCGACATGGTCGCTGCGCGCGGCGGCAAACAGCATGGCCTCGGTCTCCGCGCCGAGCGCCTTCGCCGCGCCCGACAAGAGCACCTGGCGGATCGCCTCGGCGCCGGGCGAGCCTCCCGGTTCGCGCGTTTCGACGACATCGAGACCTTGAATGCGCAGGCGATCGACCAGACGCCGCACTTGCGTCGACTTGCCCGAGCCCTCCCCGCCTTCGAAGGTGATGAAGCCGCCGCTGTTCGCACTCATCGATTGGACCCTTGCGTTCAGCGCTTGATCTTATCGAGGCCGGAGCGGACCAGCCCGCCGGCGAGTTCGAAAGCGCCGTCGAGGGCGCGTTGCGTCAGGCTGCCCTCACCCACGTCGGTTGCCGCATAGAGCGGCACGTCGAGGGCGACGGCGTTTCCGCGCATGACCTTGAGGCGCGCGACCTCGGCGCCTTGCGCGATCGGTGCACGCAGCGGTCCGGTATAGGCGACGCGGACCAGTAGGCGGTCGGCGGTGCCGCGCTGCGACAGGAGGCGGATGGTGCCGTTGCCTACGAGCGGCACATTGCGGCGGTCGCCGCCGAAGACACGCGCTTCGCCGATCGTCGCGCCCTCGCGGAACAGGAGCCGCGAGTCGAAGGCGCGGAAGCCCCACTCAAGCAGCCGGCGGGCGTCGTCGACGCGGTCCTTCTCGCTGCGGGCGCCGTTGATGGCGACGATCAGGCGCGCGCCGCCCTGCACCGCAGATCCTACGATGCCGTAGCCGGACTCCTTGATGAATCCGGTCTTGAGGCCGTCGGCACCGATGGAAAGCGTCAGCAGCGGGTT
This sequence comes from Hyphomicrobiales bacterium, assembly GCA_043767065.1. Taxonomy (GTDB): domain Bacteria; phylum Pseudomonadota; class Alphaproteobacteria; order Rhizobiales; family Xanthobacteraceae; genus JAHFPN01. Next base: position 3,441 of record JAYUHJ010000136.1, read on the forward strand.
GCGGCTCTGCTGGCGGATCTTGTTCCAGACGAACTCGCGCTCGCCGAAGATTTTGTAGTGTTCGGGATAGGTGCGGATGATGTGGACCGCGATCTTGGCGAGATCGCGCACGCTCGCTTTCTGGTCTGGATCGTGCAAGCCCGACGAATTCCTGAAGGTCGAGTTAGTGAGACCGAGTTCGCGCGCGAGTGCGTTCATCTTCTCCGAGAAGGTAAGCTCGTTGCCGGCAATCGCCTCGGCGAAGGCGATGGTGGCGTCGTTGCCGGACTGGACGATCGCACCGCGCAGCAGGTCCGGTACCGGCACCCGGCTATGGATCGCGGCGAACATGGCCGAACCGCCCGCGGGCGCGCCGCCGCGCCGCCAGGCATGTTCGCTGATCGGAATCTGGTCGGTGAGCTTGAGGTCGCCGTTCTTGAGCTCGCGGAACACGACCGCCATGGTCATGAGCTTGGACATGCTGGCAGGCGGCGTCGGCACGTCGGCGGCTTTCTCGTAGAGCACGGTGCCGCTGTCAAAATCGATCAGTAGCGCGTGCGGCGCCGAGACCTGGATTTGCGCGGGAGCCTGCGCGCGTGCCGGTGCCGCAGCGAGCAATGCCGCGAGTGCGGCCGCGAGGACCGCTGCTCGGCGCACAAGTAGATATGCGGGCAAGTCTTGCATTGCCCTCGCCTCTTCCGCCGCCCCGCTTGAGCCTATCCCTTACAAGCGGGAAAGCGGCCGATCAATGGCCGGGGAAGCCGCCGGTTAATAAAGTCCGCGCGAGGAGAAGACGATGGAGCTCGTGGGGTCAGGCGCGCGCAATTGCGGGCGCGGAGGGGCTGCGGGCGCGGCCGGTTCCGGGGCAGCGCTCACCCGCGTGACTGGAACAGGGCGCGCGTCGGGGCTCGCGACCGAGAACGAGTATGGGCGCTGGGGCGGCGCCGGCACCGCGGCGATGCGCGCGCCGACTAGCGGCCCCGTGGCTTGCGGAACGAACGGCCGGGTCGAAGCGACCATGACGCTCGAAGGCGCCGGCGCGGGCTGGCCGTCATGACGTAGCGTCGCCATCAACACGCGATCGTCGGAGCCTGTGGTCGCGGCCGGGCCGACATACTCGACGCGAACGCGCGCGACGCCGAACGGCCGGAAGCCGAGCAGCTCGGAGGTCTTCGACGAGACGTCGATGACGCGGTCCTTGGCGTAGGGCCCGCGGTCGTTGACGCGCACGATGATGGAGCGGCGATTGGCGAGGTTGGTCACGCGCACGTACGAGGGCAACGGCAGCGTCGGATGCGCTGCTGAGATCGCGTGCTGATCGAAGATTTCGCCGTTGGCGGTGCGGCGGCCGTGGAAATCGTCGCCGTACCACGACGCGAATCCCTCGGCGCGATAGCTGGGATCGTGTTCAGGGGTGTAGGTGCGGCCGGCGATCACGTAGGGCTTGCCGATGCGGTACACGCCGCCGCCCTTGGGAACGGGATCGCCCAGATCGACGACGCGCGGACTCGAGGGCACGCCATAGATCGGGTCGACGCGGCGGGAGAGTTTGTCATGCGAGGCGCAGCCGGCGACGGCAAGCAGCGCAATCGCTGCGAATGCGACGCGTGCAAAAGCCCGCCCCGCCCCGGCGTGCGCCGCTGAACCCGATGGATTACGCCCCATCCGCCGACCGTATTCGAAGCAGCTTGCCGATTGCAACGGGCCTTGCGCCGTTGTGCTGCAATGGCTTGCGAAG
>JAYUHJ010000137.1:0-2161 GCA_043767065.1 Hyphomicrobiales bacterium
GTTCACGCGCGTGATCGGCGACCGGGTCGCTTCGTTCGATGCGCTGCCGCCGGGCTACCAGGGTCCGCTGTTTCTGGAAGTGAGCCCGCGCACGTTTCCGATTTTGGTGCGGCGCGGCTCGCGACTCGCGCAGATTCGCTTTCGCCGCGGCGACGCGCGGCTCGACGGCAAGGCGCTGGCGGCGCTGCAAGCGCGCGAGCGGCTGGTCGATACGCCCGACGCCGATCTCGGCTCGGGTGCGATCTCGGTCAGCATCGATCTTTCGGGCAAGCTTTCGGGCGGCACCGCTGGGTTTCGCGCCAAGCGTCATACGGGCCTGATCGACGTCGACAAGCGCGCGGCCTACGACGTCGCCGATTTCTGGGAGCCGTTAGAGGCGCGCGGCGGCAGGGGCCTCGTGCTCGATCCGGACGCTTTCTACATTCTGGCGTCGAATGAAGCGGTGCACGTGCCGCCGGATTTCGCCGCCGAGATGGTGGCGTTCGATCCCCTGGTCGGCGAGTTTCGCGTGCACTACGCGGGCTTCTTCGATCCGGGCTTCGGTCACGCGGCGGCGGGCGGCATGGGCGCGCGCGCGGTGCTGGAAGTGCGCTCGCGCGAGGTGCCTTTCATTCTCGAGCACGGGCAGATCGTCGGGCGTCTCGTGTTCGAGCGCATGAGCGAGCGGCCGCAGACGCTCTACGGCGAAGGGCTCGGCTCCAACTATCAGGCGCAAGGCCTGAAGCTATCGAAGCACTTCAAAGTGTAGTCATTCCGGGGCCGAGCGAAGCGAGGAGCCCGGAATCCATAACCACGGCTGGTGAATATGGATTCCGGGCTCGCGCCACCCAAGTCGGCTCTAGCCGACTTGGGCACATAAGAATGCCGATCTCGGGTAAACCCGAGATCGGCGGCGCGCCCCGGAATGACGGGTTAGGGGATTTACGACTTCGGCAATCGCGCGACGATCTCATTGCGCATGGCCGCGACCTCGCCGCTCAGCCGCTCCACCTCGGTGCGGATCGGTCCGGTCTCCTCCTCGATCATTTCGCGCTCGGCTTCGCGTTCGGCCTTCTCGGCCTTGGCGTGCTCGGCCTGCATCGCGTTCACGACGACGCCGATGAAGAGATTGAGCACCATGAAGGTGGTCACGATGATGAAGGCGATGAAGAATATCCAGGCGTAGGGAAATTTCTCCATGATCGGCTTCACCACGCCGTCGACCCAGCCTTCGAGCGTCATCACGGTGAACAGCGTGAACAGCGTCCTCGGCAGCGTGCCGAACAGCGCCGGGAAGTCCTCGCCATAGAGCTTGGTCGCCATCACCGCGAACACGTAATAGAGCAGCCCGATCAGCAGCACGATCGAGCCCATGCCCGGCAGCGCGGTCAGCAGACCGGAAACGACGCGGCGCAGGCTCGGCACGCCGGTGATCAGCCGCAAGATGCGCAGCACGCGCAGCGCCCGCAGCACCGAGAATTCTCCGGTCGCCGGCACCAGCGCGATGGCGATGACGATAAAGTCGAAGAGGCTCCAGGGATCGCGGAAAAAAGCCGTGCGGTGGACGGCAACGCGGGCGGCGATCTCGACCACGAACACGGCCAGGATTACGTGGTCGAGCCAGTCCAGAAACGTGCCGTAAGACGCCATCACCTCGGGGCTGGTTTCCAGGCCGAGGATGACCGCGTTGATGCCGATGAGAACCATGATCGCACGCTCGGTGCGCGGATCCTCGACGATGCTGCGAAGCCGGTTCACGGAATCCCCCCGATTGTGTGCCGCTTGCCTAGCGCGGAATCACGACGGCAATTCTACAGCAGCGGGAGCCCGTTCGCTTGTGGAGGAACCTTGCGGGGGGCAAGCGCGCTTGGCTATGCTTCGTACGCCGCGGGCGTAGTTCAATGGTAGAACGGCAGCTTCCCAACTCGCGCTCCACATTCCTGCTGCTCAATCAGATGCATTGAGGCACCGTTGCGCGCCATTTCTCGGCGACTCACCGACTTGGGATTTGGGCCGCGCGCGTACTGAAATTCAGAGCCCAAAGAGAGCCCAAATTCACGTTAGCGCGCGAGACGACGGATTCCCGAATGTCCGCTTAGTGCCGATTTTGTTGTAAAAGTCGGCGATGAAAAGGGCTTAGATCACCGGTGGAGTTGAGGCGAGCGCTTTTGTCACCGCTGGC
>JAYUHJ010000138.1:0-12225 GCA_043767065.1 Hyphomicrobiales bacterium
GGCTTGAGCACCATGCCGCCCTCCAGCTGATCGACCATGCTGCGCTGGATTTCCTGCCAGGGCGTCTGGCTTTTGGGGAACTTGTAGCCGCCCTGGCGATCGAGCGCTTTCCTGCGGCGCGCGAGCTCCGCGTTCGAGATTTTGATGTTCGCGGTGCCCTTGGTGAGGTCGATCTTGACGATATCGCCGGTCTTCACCAGCGCGAGCCCGCCGCCCGCCGCCGCCTCCGGCGAGGCGTTGAGAATCGAGGGCGATCCGGACGTGCCCGACTGGCGGCCGTCGCCGATGCAGGGCAGCGACTTGATGCCCCTTTTGATGAGGGCTGCCGGCGGCTGCATGTTCACCACCTCGGCCGAGCCCGGATAACCGATCGGGCCGACGCCGCGGATGAACAGCATGGTGCGCTCGTCGATCTTGAGCTTCGGATCGTCGATGCGCTTGTGATAATCCTCGCGGCCGTCGAACACGACCGCGCGGCCCTCGAACATGCTCGGATTCTTGGGATCGGACAGATAGCGTTGGCGGAATTCCTCGGAGATCACGCTGGTCTTCATGATTGCCGAGTGGAACAGGTTGCCGCGCAGCACCTTGAAGCCGGCCTTCTTCTTCATCGGGTGCTTGTAGGGCAAGATCACTTTCTGGTCGGCGATACGCGCGTTTCTGACGTTCTCGCCCATAGTCTTGCCGTTGACGGTGAGCACATCGGGATGAATGCGCTTGTAGCGCAACAGCTCGTTCATCACCGCCGGCAGGCCGCCGGCGCGGAAATATTCTTCGCCGAGATATTCGCCGGCCGGCTGCATGTTGACCATGAGCGGCACGTCGAAGCCGTATTTCTCCCAGTCATTGATGTCGAGCTTGACGCCGACGTGGCGCGCGATGGCGTTGATGTGGATCGGGGCGTTGGTCGAGCCGCCGATCGCCGAATTGGCCACAATCGCGTTCTCGAACGCCTTGCGGGTGAGAATGTCGGAGGGCTTCATGTCCTCCCACACCATCTCGACGATGCGCAGCCCCGTTTCATACGAGATTTGTCCGCGCTCCTTGTAGGGCGCCGGGATCGCGGCGCAGCCGGGCAGCGACATGCCGAGCGCTTCGGCGAGCGCATTCATGGTCGAGGCGGTGCCCATGGTGTTGCAGTGGCCGATCGACGGCGCCGAGGCCGCGACCACGTCGACGTATTCCTTGTAATCGATCTCACCGGCGGCGAGACGCTCGCGCGCCTTCCACTTCACGGTGCCGGAGCCGGCGCGCTCGCCCTTGTACCAGCCGTTCAGCATCGGCCCGCCGGAGAGCACGATGGCGGGCAAGTTCACCGTCGCCGCCGCCATGAGGCAGGCGGGCGTCGTCTTGTCGCAGCCGGTCAGCAGCACGACGCCGTCGAGCGGATAGCCGTAGAGCACTTCAACAAGCCCGAGATAGGCGAGGTTGCGGTCGAGCGCGGCGGTCGGCCGCTTGCCCGTTTCCTGGATCGGATGCATCGGGAACTCGAAGGCGATGGCGCCGGCCTCGCGGATGCCGTCGCGTACGCGGTGGGCAAGCTGCAGGTGGTGGCGATTGCAGGGCGACAGATCGGAGCCGGTTTGGGCGATGCCGATGATGGGCCTGCCGGACTGCAGCTCGCCGCGGGTGAGGCCGTAATTCAGATAGCGCTCGATATAGAGCGCGCTCATGCCCGGATCGTCGGGATTGTCGAACCAGAGCGTGGAGCGCAACTTGGCGCCCTTCCCGTTTGCCTTTTGCTTGCTCGCTGGAACCTTGGCCATCGCCGCCTCCCGAGCCGCCGGGTCGCTTGCCCACGGCCATTTTGAACCGTTCGAACGGTTTGATTTGAATAGATTTATGCGCCTAAAGTCGCCGCGAAATCAATTGCGCTTCTTCCCTCTCCCCGCTTGCGGGGAGAGGGTGGCGAGGACCACCGATCTCGGGTTTACCCGAGATCGGCGTTTTGAAAGGCGCAAGTCGGCAACAGCCGACTTGCGTGGTCCGAGCCGGGTGAGGGGCGAACGCGTCGCACGTTCGCGGAATGCCCCTCACCCGGCTTCCTCGCAAACGCTCGGAAGCCGACCTCTCCCCGTAAACGGGGAGAGGTGAAAAAAAGGGGAAAGGAAACGCCATGCTGCGTACTGTTGCCGCCTTCGATCGCATCGGCGAAGAGAACGCGTTCGCGGTGCTGGCGCGCGCGACCGAGCTCGCCGCCCAGGGCCGCGACATCATCAATCTCGGCATCGGCCAGCCCGACTTCCAGACGCCGCCGCACATCGTCGAGGCCGCGATCAAGGCGCTGCGCGACGGCCACCACGGCTATACGCCCTCGGCCGGCATCAAGCCCCTGCGCGAGGCGGTGGCGGCCGACCTGCATAAGCGGCTCGGTGCGAAGGTTTCACCCGACGAAGTGATGATCATGCCGGGCGGCAAGCCCACCATGTTCATGTCGATCCTGATGTTCGGCGAGCCGGGGGCGGACATCCTCTATCCCGACCCGGGCTTCCCGATCTACCGCTCGATGATCGAATTCACCGGCGCCAATCCGGTGCCGGTGCCGGTTCGCGAGGAGAACGGCTTCGCCTTTTCGGCAGAAGAGACGCTGAAGCTGATCACGCCGAAGACGCGGCTATTGATCCTGAATTCGCCGGCCAATCCGACCGGCGGCGTCACGCCGAAGAGCGAGGTGGACAAGCTCGTAGCCGGGCTCGCGCAGCATCCGGACGTAGCGGTGCTCTCCGACGAGATCTACGACCAGATGGTTTATGACAGCGAGCAGCATGTGTGCCTGCTCAATTATCCCTCGATCCGCGATCGCGTGATCCTGTTGAACGGCTGGTCAAAGACCTACGCTATGACCGGCTGGCGGCTGGGCTACGCGGTGTGGCCGGGCAAGCTCTATGACTATGCGCGCAAACTCGCGGTGAACCTGCACTCGTGCGTCAATGCACCCTCGCAATATGCCGGCATCGCCGCGCTCACCGGCCCGCAGGACGCGGCGCGCGCGATGGTCGCCGAGTTCGACCGGCGGCGGAAGATCGTGGTCGAGGGCCTGAACAAGCTGCCGGGCGTCTCGTGCGCCACGCCCAAGGGCGCGTTCTACGCCTTCCCCAACATCAAGCGCACCGGCTGGAAAGCGAAGAAGCTCGCCTCGGCGCTCTTGGAAGAAACCGGCGTTGCCATCGTCGGCGGGCCGGATTTCGGAATTTTGGGCGAGGGCTATATCCGCGTCTCCTACGCGAACTCGGCCGAGAATATCTTGAAGGCGCTTGGGCGGATGGGCGAGTTTCTTGCCAGCCGCAAGGCGGCGTGAGGTGATTCAGATGCGCACATTCGCCAGATGTGTGTTGGCCACGGGGCTTTTCACGGCAACCCTGATCGGCCCGGCGGTCTCCGCAACGGCCCAGAAGTCATTCACCTATCGTTGCGACGACGGCACCAAATTGACCGTAAGCTATCTGCGCTTCATCCGGCTGCAGGCGGCGCGGCTGACGATCGACGGCAAGACGGTCATTCTTCCGCAGCGGCGCTCGGCTGACGGCGGCCGCTACGCGAGAGGCAGCATCCAGTTCTGGATCAAAGGCCGCTCGGCCACGCTCACGCGCCAGGGCAAGACCGCCAATTGCGAAACAAATTGAGCCCGCATGACTGACCGCGCGCTCTCCGAGGAACAGCGCCTGATGCGGGCGAGTTGCCGCGCGTTCGTGGACGACGTGGTCATCCCCTTCATCCGCAACAACTGGCAGCGCGAATGGATGATGGACCCCGACGGCCGCCTGCCGCGGGAGATTCTGGCGGGCGCCGACAAGATCGGCATCCGCACACTGGGCGTGCCCGAGGAATTCGGCGGCACCGAGCTCGACCCCAAGACCGAGGTGCAGACTTTCGCGCTGATCGCGGAAGAGATCGCGCGCGGCGATGCCGGGCTTTCGGACAAGCTGGTGCAGAACTGGAAGATCGCGATTCTGCTGCGCAATCTCGCGCCGCGGCACTTGCAAGAGCGCTGGTTCAAGCGGCTCGTGGAGGACCCGCAGTTCCTGCTCGCCCATTGCCTGACCGAGCCGCGCGGCGCCTCGGACCGGTGGCTGCCCTACAACGTGCCGGAAGCGGCGATGCAGACCCGCGCGGTGAAACAGGGCAACGAATGGGTCATCAATGGCCGCAAGCATTTCATCTCGAACGGCTATGACGCGGGGCTCTATATCGTCTACGCCAACACCAACTCGAAAGCGGGCGTGCTGCAGGGCACGTCATCGTTCCTTGTGCCGCGCGAGACCAAGGGAGTGAGCGTCGCCCGCTGCAACGAAACCATGGGCGGCCGCTTCATGAACAACGGCGAGATCGTGTTCGAGGACTGCCGGGTGCCCGCCGATCACCTGCTCGCCGAGAACGACGCCATCGCCAAGGCCGGTATTTATTTTCGGCCGGGCAAGATCATCCAGGCGGCGAAGAATCTCGGCGTCGGCGTCGCCGCCTTCGAGCGCACCGCCGACTATGTGCAGAACTACGTGCAGGGCGGCCGCATCCTGATCAAGCATCAGGCCGTGGCACTGCGGCTCGCCGACATGGCGACCAAGATCGAAGCCGTGCGCGCGCTGCTAGGCCGCGCCGCCGACGCGGTTTCCGAAAACGCGCCGGAGGCCGACGCGCTCTGCAACATGGTCAAGGTGTTCGCCTCGGAGGAAATTTTCAAAGTCTGCCAGAACGCCATGGAGCTGCACGGCGGCCACGGCGTGATGCTGGAAATGGGCATCGAAAAACTCTTTCGCGATGCCGCGATCTTTTTGCACTCCGACGCGACAGCAGATATTTCGCGCTTCAAGATCATCAAGGCCATGTTCCCTGCCACGGCAGGCGCCTATGCCGGGCCGGAGAAGTAGGTTCGGAATGCGGCTGGCATTTCTCGCGTTTTTTCTTTTTGCCGCTCCAACGCTGGCGCAGGAGACGCGCCCCTCGCAGGCCGCCTGCGAACGCGCGAAGCTTCCCGGCCGGGCCTATATCGAATGCCTGGAGGCGGCGGCGCGCGCGGCGGACAAAGCGCTCAACGACGCGCAAGCGCGGGCGCGAGCGACAATCGACGCGCGGGGCGATCTCGCCGCCGTGCAGAAGAACCGCTGGAAGAACGCGCTCGACGAGGCCATGAACGCCTTCATCGCCTTCCGCAATGTGGAGTGCCAGAACGTGGCCCCCTATGAAGGCGCGCGCGGCATCGGCGCGTTCGAGGAGCGCCTCGCCTGCATCGTGGACAAGGCCACCGCGCGGGCGCGCGAGCTGGACTCGCGCTACAGGAAACCCTGATGGCACAAGCGGTCTCGGTCGGCGAAGTAATGGTCGAGCTCGCCCGCGGGCCGGACGGCCGTTTCGCGCTCGGCTATGGCGGCGACACTTTCAACACCGCCGTCTATCTCGCGCGCCTCGGCGTCGATACCGCCTATGCGACGGCGCTCGGCGAGGACCGCTACTCCGACGAGATAATCGCGCGCGCCGCCGAGGAGGGCGTTTCGACCGAGCTCGTGCTGCGCGAACCCGGCCGCGCGCCGGGGCTCTATCTGATCGAGACTGACAAGAAAGGCGAGCGCACGTTTCATTACTGGCGCGACACATCGCCCGCGCGCGAGCTATTCGAGCTGCCGGGCTGGGAGCGCGTGGCGGAGGCGATCGTCACCGCCGATCTGGTTTATTTTTCCGGCATCACGCTCTCGCTCTATTCGAATGCCGGCATCGGCCGCCTGCTCGCCACGCTCGAATACGCGCGCCAGCGCGGGGCCAAGATCGCGTTCGACAGCAATTATCGGCCGCGCGGCTGGAAGAGCGACGAGGCGCGGGCGCGCGCCGTGTTCGCCGAGGCACTGACGCGCGTCGATATTGCGCTGCCGACTTTCGAAGATGAGGCGAGACTGTGGGGCGACGCCGATGCGGGGGCGACCGTGGAGCGCCTGCGCGGATTCGGGGTTTCTGAGATCGCGGTGAAGAACGGACCGAAGCCGGCGCTGGTGGACGCGCAAGGGGTCCGCGCGGAGGTTCCGGTGCCGAAGACGGTGAAACCCGTGGATACGACGGCCGCCGGCGACGCCTTCAACGCCGCCTATCTTGCGGCGCGGCTCAAGGGCGCGGAGCCGCTCGCCGCGGCGCGCGCGGCGCACGTGCTCGCGGCCGAGGTGATCCGCCACCGCGGCGCACTCATCCCGCGCGCGAAGCCGAAGAAGGCGAAGAAGCGCCGCTAATTTCTTTTCTGTCATTCCGGCCGAACGCACCCGGATCGGCGCTTCGCGCCGTCCGGGCACAGGCTCCGTGCGAGAGCCGGAATCCATAACTGCCGACCGAGCAAATTTGGCGCCGTAAGTGTTTATGGATTCCGGGTTCACGGCCCCGGATCAAGTCCGGGGCCGCGCCCCGGAATGACAGCTTTGATTGTCACGGTGTAGCGAATTGAGATCCCGCGGTCGCCGCATCGCTGGCGAGCTTCTGCACTCGAGCGAAATCGCCGGACGCGATTGCATCCTTCGGCACCATCCAGGAGCCGCCGATCGCCACCACGTTCTTGAGCGCTAGATAAGCGCCCACATTGGAAAGATTGATCCCGCCGGTGGGGCAGAAGCGCAGGTCCGGCAAGGGCGCCGCGACCGCCTCAAGCCAGCGCACGCCGCCGGAAGCCTCGGCCGGAAAGAATTTCAGCACGCGGAAGCCGCGCGCGGAAAGTGCCATCGCCTCGGTGACCGTGGCGCAGCCGGGCACCACCGGCACACTTGCGCGCACGAGCACGTCGGCAAGCGCGGACGGCGTGCCGGGGCTCACGAGATAACGCGCGCCGGCGTTGATTGCGGGCTCGATGTCGGCGGGCGCGGTCACCGTGCCGACCCCGACCACGGCCTCGGGCACCTCACGCGCGATGGCGCGCACGGCGTCGAGCGCGGCGGCTGTGCGCAGCGTGACCTCGAGCACCTTGAGCCCGCCGGCAACCAGCGCCCGGGCAAGCGGCACTGCTGTTGCGGCGCGCTCGATGGTGAGAACCGGGATAACCCGGACGCCTTCGAACAAAGGAGTGGGATCGAGAATGGACATGGTGTGATATGAGCCTCCGGAGCCCACCGCTGCAAGCCTCATCCATGTCAACGAAACCGAACTCCTCGCCCGCCGCGCCACGCGCGCACGGCATTCCCTTCTCCGAAGCGCTGAAGGTTTGGCTGCGCGTGGCGGCCCTTAGCTTCGGCGGACCGGCCGGCCAGATCGCGGTGATGCACAAGATCCTGGTCGAGGAGAAGAAATGGATCGGCGAGGACCGGTTCCTGCACGCGCTCAATTACTGCACGCTGCTGCCCGGCCCCGAGGCGCAGCAGCTCGCCACCTATATCGGCTGGCTGCTGCACCGGACCGTGGGCGGGCTCGTCGCCGGCACGCTCTTTGTGCTGCCGGGCTTCATCGCGATCATGGCGCTGAGCATCCTTTATGCCGGTTATAAAGACCTCAAGTTCGTCGAGGCGATTTTCTTCGGCATCAAGGCCGCGGTGTTCGCTGTCGTGATCGAAGCCGTGATCCGTATCGGCCGCCGCGCGCTGAAGAATTCGTTCATGGTCGCGCTCGCGGCGGGTTCATTCATCGCCATCTTCTTCCTCGACGTGGCGTTCCCGATCATCATCATCGGAGCGGGCATCATCGGCTATTTTGGCGGGCGGCTGCGGCCCGACTTATTCGTGGGTGGAAGCGCCCATGCGCTGAAGGCGGGCGGGCAGCCGGTAGTGGACGCGCTGCTGGCCGACGGTGTCCCTGAGCACGCGCGGCCGTCGCTCATGCGCGCCGTGAAGGTCGCGAGCATCTGGCTCGCGCTCTGGCTGGTGCCGATGATCGCGATCGCCGCGGCGCTCGGCCCGGAAAGCATCTTCACCGAGATCGGCCTGTTCTTCTCCAAGATGGCGGTCGTCACCTTCGGCGGTGCCTATGCGGTGCTGGCCTATGTCGCGCAGGAAGCGGTGCAACACTATCGCTGGCTTTCGGCGAGCGAGATGCTCGACGGCCTCGGCATGGCGGAGACGACGCCGGGGCCGCTGATCATGGTCTTGCAGTTCGTGGGCTTCCTCGCCGCCTTCCGCGATCCCGGCGCGCTCAATCCCTATATGGCCGGCGTGCTCGCCTCGGTGCTGACGGTGTGGGTGACGTTCGTGCCGTCGTTCCTGTGGATTTTCACCGGCGCGCCTTATGTGGAGCAGCTGCGCGGCAATCGCCTGCTTTCGGCAGCGCTCTCCGCGATCACCGCGGCGGTGGTCGGCGTGATCCTCAATCTCGCGGTCTGGTTCGCGATCCACCTGTTCTTCGGCACGGTCGCAGAGGTGCGCGCTTACGGCATCCGGCTCTATGTGCCGGAGCTTGCGAGTATGAGCATCGCGAGCATACTTCTCTCGATCGCCGCGCTCGTGGCGCTGTTGCGCTTCAAGATCGGCATGATCCCGGTACTCGCGGCGAGTGCGGCACTGGGTGCGCTCTATTTCTACATCCGCTGAGCCGCTGCCCGATCAGAGCCGGTAGACGCGGACCGCGTTGTCGTGGAAGAGTTTCTTCTGCTCGGCCAGCGGCCGTTCGGCGACCGCGGCGCGGAAACCGTCATAGATCGTCTTGAACGAGCCGACGATCGAGTCGACCGGAAAATTGCTTGCGAACATTGCGCGGTCTGCGCCGAAGATCGAGATCGCGTCGCGGATCAAGGGACCATTGGATTCCAAGGTCCAGGGCCGGTTGGGCTCGCCCAGACCCGAGACCTTGATCGCAACATTGGGACGCGCCGCGACCTGCTCCAACGCGCGGCGCCAGCCGGCAAGGCCCTCGGCGCTGCGGTCAATGGGTAGGCCGGTGTGCACGACGACGATCTGTGTGTTCGGGAAATCCGCTGCCAGCTCGCTCGCCGCGTCCATGTGCCACCAAGGCACCTGCAGGTCGAAGGAGAAGCCGTAGCGTTGCAATAGCGCATAGCCGCTCCGCCATTTGGGATCGTCCATGGAGCCCGGCGCGCCGCGCTTAGCCTCGCGTGCGCTCGGCGCCGGCGCCGGAAAATTGCGTATGCCGCGCACGAGCGGGCTTTTCGCGTGGCCGGCGAGCACTTCCTCGATGTCGTCGCGATCTGGCCAGGCAGCAGCGACGCAGGCGTTGGGCAGGCCGTGCTCCTTGGCGATGCCGTCGAGCCAACGGGTTTCGGCCACGGGATTTCTGCGATCCCACCAGGCCTCCTCGTGCACGGTCTTGACCACGCGATAGGGCGCGATGTCGCGCCGGTAATCGGCTGGAAAATAATTGCGCTTGATCGAGGAATAGTCGCCGTAGCGGAAATGCACCGGCACCGGATCGCACAGCCAAGGATGGTTCTTCTGGCTCAGATCCCAGAAGTGATGATGGCAGTCTACGATATCGAGGGATTCGATCGAGCGATCATTCCCTTTAGTCTCCTCATGCACGGTCTTGACCTCGCGATAGGGCGCGATATCGCGCCGGTAGTCAGAGGGACATTAATTGCGCTTGATCGAGGAATAGTCGCTGTAACGGAACGACACCGGCTTGTTCCCCTCTGCTCGTCCAGAGTTCTTTGGCAGCAGCCTAACTTGCCTTTCCCCACAACTGCTCCGTTGCAAGATCGGCACCTTGACGTAGCGCCTTAAACTTCTCCCACACGACGGTGTGATGAACCTCTGTCCTGTAAAGGGCTTGCGAAGAGAACCCACAGTCTGCGCCAGCCAGTACGTTCTCGCGACCTACGAGTCTGGCGAAACGTATGATTCGCTCGGCAATCAATTCGGGATGCTCAACGATGTTGCTAGCATGCGTAATGACGCCTGGGCACAATACCTTGCCATCCGGTACCTTGACCCGCTCGAAGAGATGGTACTCGTGCTCGTGGCGAGGATTTGCTGCTTCAAAGCTGAACGATCCGGAGTTAATCTGAAGGACATACTCGATGACATCGGCCAACGCGGCCTCATAGAGACGCGGCCCCTCATTGATTCCGTAACAAGTATGGAACCGAACCTTTTCTGCCGGAATTCCCTTGAGCGCCGCATTCACCGCTTCGATATAAATCCGGGCTCGACGTTTTTTCTGAGCCGCATCGAGGTCGGGTTCGGAGAAAATGTCCGCTAAGAACGGGTCATCTATCTGAACCAGTATGCCAGCATCGACAATCGCCTTGTATTCCTTGCTTAGTTCACCGGCCAGCGCATTGAAGTACTCCTCGTCCGTTTTGTAATACTCGTTGATGCCGACGCCCGACGGGGCCGTAGCCGGCAAAAATACGTGATGATCGGGAATTCCCACTGCTTTGGCAGCAGACTTAACATTCTCGATATCGATCTTGACGAACTTTTCGCCACGATATTTGACCGGGCCTATGCAAACGACGGGCGCGAGGGGGACGATCGCACCACCCATCATCGCTTCTTTGAAATATTGTGCGTAGTACTCAGGAAACGCCGCAACCTCTTGCTGAAATAGCTTTACCTTTTGATCTGGCCGAGCTTCAAACCCCTCGAGCCTTTCCTGAATGTATGTAAAGAAACCAGGTTTTGAGAACTCTCCATCGGTAACGATATCAATCCCACATTCAGCCTGCTTGCGCACGGCGTCTGCGACGGCTTTCGTCAGGATCGCGTCGTAAATTTTTTTGTCGTAGGACTTATTGTTGAACTTCGCTTTCATCAGATCGAGCAAATCATGCGGCCGCGGCAGACTGCCGATATGAGTGGTCTGGATGCGGTCCTTGTTCTGTTGAAGCGTCATGTCTTGTTGTCCTTGTCGTATAGCGTGACGATCGAGGCGGAATCGCGCATCCCCCCGCCGGCATCCACGTAAGCAGCGAACTGCGCGGCGGCGGCCGCCGCGAGCGGAAGTTCGAACCCGAAGCCGTGCCCAAACTCCTTGACCGCCTTCAAGTCCTTCAGGAGCTGGCGCGCGTAGCTTTTCGGCGGCTCGAAGTCGCGCGCCTGCATCTGGGTATAGACGCGCCGCAGGAGCGCGCCGTCGGCGAAGCCGCCGGCCAGACACGCGGGGAGCTTGGCGGCGTCGATGCCCGAGGCCTCGGCAAGCGCCACGGCTTCGGCCATCTGCACGAAGCCGGTGCCGACGATGGCCTGGTTGATCATCTTGGTGGTCTGTCCGGCGCCGGACGGGCCCATGTGGGTGAAGTTCCCGGCCATGTCGCTCATCAGAGGCCGGATCGCCTCGATATCGGCCGCCTCGCCGCCGGCCATGACCGTCATGGTGCCTTCGCGTGCGGCGACTGGCCCGCCGGAGAGCGGTGCGTCGACCCAGCCCATGCCGGTCTCCCGCTTCAGGCGCGCGGCCATGTCGCGCGTCTTCGCCGGATCGGCGGTGGAGAGATCGATCAGAATCTGCCCGGCGCGGGCTTTGGACACGATGCCGTTCGTGCCGAACACGCAAGCCTCGACGGCATCGGTATTGAGCACGCACATGAGCACGAGGTCGCTCGCAGCGGCGACATCCGCCGGCGAGCCGGCCGCCGCGGCGCCATGCGGGACCACGGTTTTGAGCCGCGCGGGCTCGCGGTTCCACACGGTGACTGGATAGCCGCGGTCCTGGAGTCGCCGCGTCATCGCCTCGCCCATGAGGCCGATGCCGACGAAGCCAAGCTTGGGTTTCCCGTTCATGTCCACCTCTCAGCCGACCGCGCCGATGTCGTCGACCACGATTGCGCCCGCCCGCGCCATGCGGTCGATCTCCGCGTCGGGGAAACCGTGCTCGCGAAGCACTTCGCGTGTGTGCTCGCCATAGATCGGCGCGCCGCGGCGCACGCCGCCGGGGGTCGCGGAGAATTTCACCGGCAGACCGATCGTCTTCACCGCGCCGAGCGTCGTGTGCCGCGTCTCGACCACCATTTCGCGCGCGAGCGTCTGCTCGTTGGATTGCATCTGCAACACGTCGAGCACCGGCCCGGCGGGAATCTTCGCGTGCTCCAGAAGCTCGAGCCATTCCGCGCTCGCGCGCCGCTTGAAATCCGGCGCAAGCGCCTCGGCGAGCACGGCCTGGTGCTGAATGCGGTCGGCGTTGGTCTTGAAGCGCGGGTCGGCGGCGAGATCCTGCCGCCCGAGCAATTCTACGAGACGCAGCCAATTGGTCTGGTTGGCGGCGCCCACCGTGATCCAGCCGTCCTTGGTCTCGAATGCCTGGTAGGGCGCGTTCAGCGGATGCGCCGAGCCCATGGGCCCCGGCGCCTTGCCGGTGGCGAGCGCGATCGCCGATTGCCAA
>JAYUHJ010000139.1:0-2151 GCA_043767065.1 Hyphomicrobiales bacterium
CCATACCGGCATGGTCGGTAGCGCAATCGTGCGCCGGCTCGAGCATGAGCGCTGTGAGACCATCACCGCCGGGCGCGATACCCTCGATCTGCGGCGCCAAGCCGACGTTGAGAATTGGATCGCCGACGCCAACCCCGATGCGGTGATCCTCGCTGCGGCGACTGTCGGCGGAATTCTCGCCAACGACACGCGGCCGGCGGAATTTCTCTACGACAACCTGGCGATCGAATCGAACATCATCGAGGCGGCGCGCCGCAGCGGCGTGCGGAAGCTCCTGTTCCTCGGCTCGTCTTGCATCTATCCGCGGCTCGCACCGCAGCCCATGCACGAGGATGCGTTTCTCACCGGCCCGCTCGAGCCTACCAACCAGTGGTACGCGGTCGCGAAAATCTCCGGAATCATGCTGTGCCGCGCCTATCGCCGCCAGTATGGCTGCGATTTCATCTCGGCGATGCCGACGAACCTTTACGGTCCCGGCGACAGCTATGACGCAATGTCGAGCCACGTCGTGCCGGCGCTGATCGCCAAGGCGCACGCGGCGAAAAAAGCAGGCAGCGAGGAGATCATGGTGTGGGGAACGGGCTCGCCGCGCCGCGAATTCATGTATGTCGATGACGCCGCCGACGCGCTGGTGTTCTTGCTGCGCAACTATTCGGCGGAGGACCACGTCAATATCGGCGTCGGAACCGACGTGACAATCCGCGAGCTGGCGGAGAGGATCGCGCGGATCGTCGGCGTCGAGAGCCGTTTGCGCTTCGATGCCGGCAAACCCGACGGCATGCCCCGTAAGCTCATGGATTCCGGCCGTATCCGCGCCATGGGCTGGGAGCCGAAGACGAATCTGGAGGATGGGCTGCGGCGAGCCTATAGTTGGTATGTCGAGCATGCTGCGGGGCGTTGAACCCGGCACATTTTCGTACGCTCCGGGATCGAAGCTGCGCTGATGACTGAAAAGGAACCCTCCGACATTGCCGCCCTTCTTGAGCGGGTGAAGCGGCTCGAGAAGGAGCAGGCCATGTTGCATGGCCGGCAGACGACGCTAGAGAATCTAGTGCGCCGCCGCATCTCCACGTCGCTACGGGAAGCGTTGCGGCCGCAGTTGTGGAACTTCTGGCAGCACGCGCCGCGGCTATTCCAGCTTCCGGGCCATTACTCGACGATCAAGCCGCCGGAGAATGCGCCGCGGATCGCGATCGTGACGCCGCACTTCGATCAGCTGCAGTTCCTCAAGGCGACGATCGACAGCGTCGTGTCGCAGAATTATCCGAATCTGTCCTACTGCGTGCAGGACTGCGACTCGGGCGAGGAGACGCGAAGGCTGCTCGAGAGCTACGGCGAAAAGCTGGTGTGGAGCAGCGAGCCTGATTCCGGCCAAGCGCAGGCGATCAATCGCGGATTCCGACGCGCTTCGGGCGACATCATGGCCTATCTCAACAGCGACGACCTATTGCTGCCGGGCACGCTCGCCTATGTGGCGAGGGCTTTCCAGGACCATCCAGAAATCGATCTCGTCTATGGGCACACCATATACATCGAGAGCAGAGGCTGGGAGATCGGCCGCGCCGTCCTGCCCCCGCACGACTCGCAGATGCTGAAATGGATGGACTACATCCCGCAGGAGACGCTTTTCTGGAGAAGGCGGGTGTGGGACGCGATCGGCCCGATAGACGAGAGCTTCCGTTTTGCACTCGATTGGGATTTCATCATCCGCGCACAGACGGCGGGCTTCCATTTCAAGCGGCTGCCGCGCTTTCTCGCCTGTTTCCGTGTGCACGAAGCGCAAAAAAGCCTATCGATGATCGATATCGGCAATCAGGAGATGAACCGCATCCGCGAGCGGGTCCATGGCCGACAGCCCAACCCGAAAGAGGTGAACCGGGCGGGCCGGGCTTATTTGCGCCGCCAGGTGCTGTTTCATCGCCTCTATAAGATCGGCCTGCTGCACTATTGAGAGCGCGGAGACCCAAGCCTCGCCCATTCCTGTGCAAACAGCCGCAACCCGGCAATTCGCCCGTGGCTGATTTTGCAGCTATGTTGACGGGCATCACTACCTGAAATCTTTCAGAAACATCCGGCGGCGCACGCCATCAAACGGAGCAGATCAATGCGGATCGACGCGTACAATCACTTCTTCCCCAAGAAGTATTACGA
>JAYUHJ010000140.1:0-5108 GCA_043767065.1 Hyphomicrobiales bacterium
TTCATCGAGGAGGCGAGCGCCAAGGTGAGCAAGCTGGTTCCCGGTATCCAGCCGCTGCCGTTCGGGCATCTGGGCGACGGCAACGTGCATCTGGCCTTCTGCAAGCCGCCGGCCGCTACGAAAGCGGACTTCCTAGCGCGTTCCGACGAAGTGAACGCCATCGTCTATGAGCTCGCGATGAAATATCGCGGCTCGATTTCGGCCGAGCACGGTGTCGGACTCATGAAGCGCAAGCTGTTGCCCAGCGTGAAGGACCCGGTCGAGCTCGAGTTGATGCGCGCGATAAAACGCACACTCGACCCGAACGGGATTCTCAATCCGGGGAAAGTGCTTTAACGCCGTCATCCTGAGGTGGCCGCCACCGATCTCGGGTTTACCCGAGATCGGCATTATTTGATGCGCAAGTCGGCTAGCCGACTTGCGTGGCGGCCCTCGAAGGATGACGGCCGACGTACGCACGCCATCCTTCGAGGCTCGGCGCTCTGCGCCTCGCACCTCAGGATGACGTGCCTTTAGGGTTGGCGTGCTGCTCCATAGGCTCGATCAGCTCCGGCCCCTCGTTCTCTGCTTTGTTCACTCGTGTCGAGACCTCAAAGACCTCGAAGAAATCCTCCGGCGCCGGCCCGATCAGCGCGAGTGCCGTCTCGGCGTCGACTTTCTCCGCATCGAGCCACGCGTCGAAGTGCTCGGGTCGCACCACCGCCGGCATCCGGTCATGGACCTTTTCCAGAGTCCGGTTGGCCGGACGGGTGATGATCGCCATGGTGTCGATCTCGCCGCCGTCGCGGTCGGCCCAGGTTTCCCAGATTCCGGCGAACGCCACCGGGCCGCCCGCGCTCGGGCGGATAGCGAAGGGCCGCTTGCCGCGGGCGGTCTTCTGCCATTCGTAGAACCCATCGGCCGGCACCAGGCAGCGCCGCCGGCGGATCGCGTTCCTGAACGAGGGCTTGTCGAGGACGCTTTCGATGCGCGCATTGATCAGCAGCGAGAACTCGCGCGGATCCTTGACCCAGGAGGGGATCAGGCCCCAGCGCACGGGCACGAGTTCGCGTTTACCCCTCACCAGCCGCACGATCTCGACTGGCTGTCCGGGAGCGATATTATAGCGAGGGGGAACGTCGCGCCGTTCTGCATAGCCGAACTGCTTCTGCAGCGTCTCCGGCGCCGAGGTCAGCATGAATCGTCCGCACATGGCGGCGAGATGATATGACTTCGGTGCGATGAGCCAAAGCGGCAATCCGATTCCAGCGGCAAGCATCGCCGTGTTCCGCGACGACAAGGTGCTGCTCGCGCGGCGCGCAAAGCCGCCGTTGTGGAGCTTGCCGGGCGGTCGCATCGAGCCGGGCGAGACGGCCGAGCAGGCGGCGCTTCGGGAACTGCGCGAGGAAGTCGGCGTCGAGGCCGAGATCGTGGCGTCCACCGGCGAGAGCGAGGCCGTATGGCACGACAAGGACGGCACGGTGGTCGCGCGCTTTCGCATTCAGGCCTTCGCCGCGCGCTGGCGCGCGGGCGAACCGAAGACCGGACCCGAAGCCATCGAAGTGCGATGGGTCGATCCCGATAAGGTCGGCGAATTCGAGACCACCGAGGGTCTCGCCGAGATCGTCGCGGCGGCGTGGCGGCTAGTCCGCGTTTGACGGCTTGTTCCTGCCGCAGATCGGGGGCATAGAGCCGGCCATGATCCGCCGCGCTCTCCTCGCCTGCGCGCTCGCGCTGGTTCTCGCCGCGCCCGCCGCAGCGCAAGGCCTGTTCCAGCAATTATTCCCGCCGCGCGAGGCATTGCCGCCGCGCGATGTGCCGGGGCCGCCGCGCGACTTTTTCGGTGCACCGCGCCCGGTCGCGCCGCGCGCGCCGGCGCTGCCGAAGGCCGCACGTTTGCCGCAAGTGGAGCCACCGCGCATCGAAGGCGCGCCGCCGCCCTACGAAGGCGAGATGGCGCGGCTTTCGGAAATCCTTGGCGCGTTGCATTACCTGCGCCCGCTCTGCGGCGCGTCGGCTGAGAGCGGTCGCTGGCGCGGAGAGATGGAACAGCTGCTCGAGGCCGAGCAGGCCGGGCCCGAGCGCCGCGGCCGAATGATCGCGAGCTTCAATCGTGGCTACTTCACCTATGAACAGACCTATCGCAGCTGCACCGACGCGGCCGGAGTCGCCATCGACCGTTTCCTCGGCGAGGGCGCGCGGCTTTCGAGAGACATCGCAACCCGTTACAGCTATTAGGCGGGAAAGCGGGCGCACGCGTTAACCTTCTTTAAAGGTCCAAGGCGACGGCCGGAATGCGCCCGATTATGTTTCGTGACGGGGAAACTGGCGCGGCTGCGGAGCAAAAACTTGCGGGACATTCCAATGGCTCTTGTCCTTGGGGACGAGGCGGAAAACGGCGCGGCCGACGAGCGCCGCGCGGCGCTGGCCTATCTTTCGGATGCTTGGGCCGAGGCACGGCTCGACGGCATCGACGGCGATTGCCTGGCACAGGTGGCGCTTTTCACGGCACTGGGCGAGCTCGTCACCACCTATGGCGAGGAAGCCACGGCGACCTTCGCCGAAGGCCTCGGCAAGCGCATCCGCAGCGGTGAATTCACCCTCAATCGCGGCCGGCAGTAAACGCCGCGCTCGCGCCTGGACGCGGGCTCGGCTAGGCTCAAGCGGGGAACCCCGCCATGGGCCGCACAATCGTCTCTCTCCTGCTGTTTGCCTTCCTCGCCGCGCCGGCGCTCGCGCAAGCGCCGGTGCGAACGGAGACGCTGACGCCGCCGCGCATCGCGCCGCCAGTCAAGAGCGCGCAGCCGAATGCACCGCTTCCCGAGATCGTCCGCGATACGTCGAAGCTGCCCGAGCCCGTGCGCGCAATGCGCGAGCGCATCCTGGCCGCGGCCAGGACCGGCGACGCGGCCAAGGTCGCCGCGGTGATGAAGGCCGCCGACGCGATGCCGGTATTCTCGTTCGGCGGCGAGAAGGACCCGCTCGAATACTGGAAGTCGAGCTACCCGGACAGCGACGGCATCGAGGCGCTCTCGATCCTGGTCGAAGTGCTGGAGAGTCCATACGTGCTGCTCGACCGCGGCACGCCGCAGGAAATGTACGTGTGGCCCTATTTCGTCGGCATCCCGCTCGCGAAGCTCACGCTGGAGCAGAAGGTCGAACTGTTCAAGCTCGTCACCGGCTCCGACTGGAAGGAAATGCAGGAATTCGGCGCCTACGTTTTCTATCGCGTCGGCATCGGGCCGGACGGCAAGTGGCAGTTCTTCGTGGCGGGGGATTGATTCATCCCTCCCCCTTGCGGGGAGGGTCGCCCGCCGAAGGCGGGCGGGGTGGGGGTGCCGTACTCAAAGCGCCAACGATCGTTTCCAATACGCCACTCATATTCTGATCCACTTCGTTATTCCAAAATCGCAAAATGCGAAATCCGTGCCTTGAAAAGTGTGCATCGCGAAGCTGGTCGCGATCCTGCCCCGTTTTTATTCCATGTTGACCGCCATCGACTTCAACGATCAGCTTGGAACTGAAACAGACAAAATCGAGAATAAAACCGTCGAGCGGTACCTGACGGCGGAAGTGATGACCGTTATCCCTAAATTCGCGCAGCCGTACCCAGAGCTTCACTTCTTGCGGCGTCATAGTCTTGCGCAAACTGCGAGCACGTTCGTTTGCCATACGCTATCACCCCACCCGGCCTCGCTTCGCTCGGCCACCCTCCCCGTAAAGGGGAGGGATTGGTGTCTTTCGCAGTCACCCTACCCCGTCGCACTGCCCATCGCTTCGTGAAAGCGGATCGGCTCGCCGGTGCCGCGCGCGAGCACTTCGCCCTGCCACATCACTCGCACGCCCCGCACGAAAGTGCCGACCGGCCAGCCGGTGACTTTCATTCCGTCATAGGGCGTCCAGCCGCAGCGCGACGCGATCAGCCAGTTGCGGATCGTCTCCTGGCGCTTCAAATCTACGACAGTGAAGTCGGCATCGAAGCCGGCGGCGATGCGGCCCTTGCTGGCGATGCCGAAAATGCGCGCCGGGCCGGCGCTGGTGAGGTCGACGAAGCGCTCGAGCGTGAGTTTCCCGGCCGCCACGTGGTCGAGCATGATGGGCACCAGCGTCTGCACGCCGGTGAGCCCCGAAGGGCTCGCGGGATAGGGCTTGGCCTTTTCGGCCAGCGTATGCGGCGCGTGATCGGAGCCGAGCACGTCCACGATGCCGCTCGATAGCGCGCGCCAGATCGCGTCGCGGTGCCGCTCGTCGCGCAAGGGGGGGTTCATCACCGCGAGCGTGCCGAGCCGCTCGTAGCAATCGGGCGCGACCAGCGTGAGATGCTGCGGCGTCGCCTCGACGCTGGCGATGTCGCGGTGCTGGGCGAGCAAATCCATCTCTTCGGCCGTCGAGATATGCAGCACGTGCACGCGCTTGCCGGTCTCGCGTGCGAGCGAGATGAGCCGCGTGGTGGCGCGCAATGCCACGACCGGGTCGCGCCAGACCGGGTGCGAACTCGGATCGCCCGCGACGCGCAGATGCTTGCGCTCCTCCAGCCGCGGCTCGTCCTCGGAGTGGAACGAGGCGCGGCGGCGGATGACCCGCAGAATCGCGCGCAGGCTCTCGTCGTCGGGGATCAGGAGCTTGCCGGTCGAGGAGCCCATGAACACCTTGACGCCGGCGCAGCCGGGCAGCCGCTCGAGTTCGGGCAGGTCGGGCACGTTGGTGGGCGTGCCGCCGACGAAGAAGGCAAAATCGCAATGCATGCGCCCGCGGGCGCGACGGATTTTGTCGGCGAGCGCCGAGGCGCCGATGGTTAGCGGCTCGGTATTGGGCATTTCGAACACGCCGGTGACGCCGCCGAGCACGGCGCCGCGCGAGCCGGTTTCAAGGTCTTCCTTGTGGGTGAAGCCGGGCTCGCGGAAATGGACCTGGGTGTCGATGACGCCGGGCAGCACGTGCAGGCCGTGGCAATCGATCGCCTCGCCGGCCGAGGCGCCGGAAAGCCCACCGATCGCCGCGATCTTGCCGTCGCGGATGCCGATGTCGCGGACCCCGGTGCCGTCCTGGTTGACGACGGTGCCGCCGGCGAGAATCAGGTCGAAGGTATCGGTCATTACGCGCCCTGCGGGCGGCCTTGCCCTGCCCCT
>JAYUHJ010000141.1:0-5104 GCA_043767065.1 Hyphomicrobiales bacterium
GTGGTGGCGGCCGTCGGCGAGATCGCCGAAGGCGGACGCAAGCTTGTCAATGTCGAAGGCCGCGAGATCGGCGTCTTCAACGTCAAGGGCGAGTTCTACGCGCTGCTGAATCGTTGCCCGCACGCCGGCGCGTCGCTCTGCCGCGGCACCATCATCGGTCTCGCCGAGGCCGACCTGCCGGGCGAGTATCGTCTGACCAGACCCGGCGAGTTCCTGCGCTGCCCGTGGCACGGCTGGGAGTTCGATATCCGCACCGGACAATCCTGGTTCGACCCCAAGCGCGTGCGCACGCGCGCCTACAAGGCGACGGTCGAGCCGGGTGCCGAGCTGATGAAGGGACCCTACGTGGCCGAGACGTTCGCCGTGAAGGTAGAAGAGAACTACGTCGTCATCGAAGTGTGAGGGCGCGGCGTCGCGCGGCGCTTAGCGGGTTGTGCCGCTCCAGCCGCTTGGCTATGGTCCGCGCCTTGCGGAGAGGTGCCAGAGCGGTCGATCGGGGCGGTCTCGAAAACCGTTGTGCGCGCAAGCGTACCGTGGGTTCGAATCCCACCCTCTCCGCCACGTAGTCTTTCTCTACCCAGAGAATCCTGGGATGCGGGAGAAGAGTCCGACATTTCCGTAGGTTAGCGCACAAGATTTTCGTAGAACCGCACTGTGTCGACTCACAATACGGACGTTGCACGCGATTTTCTCAGGTAGCCAGTTTCGCGGTGCGCTTCTTTGTTGCGACGTATTTCGTCCCAGTAGGCCACTAGCTCTCTTTTGCGCTTTTCAGCGCCGTGCTCACAAAGCATTCTTTCTCGACGGTTCGATCGTTCGTTCGTACAATTCAGCACTAGTCGGGAATACGGACCTTCATGTTGACCAATCCTGATCGATATGAACTCGCTGCGCCGAACTGTGTGGCCGACGATTTCGGTGGCGAAATCGTTGCGATCAATTTGGAAAGTGGGCGCTATTTCAGCCTGCGGGGCTTTGCATATGCGGTGTGGCAAGATCTTATAATGGGGCATTCCCCGCGAACGATCCACGATTCCCTTGCATCAATCGATGCATCACTCGCCAATGACACGGCAATTTTCGTAACTGATCTTGAGAGGCATGGTCTGATCCGCCCTAGTGTCCACGCAGCCGTCACCGGGCAGCCAACGATGAGCGCGCCCCTTGCGCAGGAAGGCATTACGCCACCCGCCGTGGAGGTTTTTGACGACATGGTCGATCTGATTACCGCCGATCCAATTCATGAGGTTGACGAACAGTCCGGCTGGCCCAAACGTCGCGAGAATCAGCGCTGACTGCGTCGAGCAAGATCGCGGCTGGACCGCAGACACGCACAACCATCGCCGAATTTGCCCGCGGACTGGTTGCAGCGTCCGTTGATTTCAAGGGCGTAAAGTCGATTGAACGCGGGTTTCACCTCGCCGGACTCAATATTTCCGTCTGCTTCTGTGATGAGATTCTTGCAGCCGCCTATACGGCTCGTCTGGGGCTGAAGGAGACCGGCGTGACCGGCAACCAAGCTGATCACCGTCTCTTTGTTTTCCATGCTGCCGATCTCAATTGGCCGTGTGTCCCAGAATGGGCGGACGAGCGCTGCTCGCCGCGCCGCTTTCACAATATCCTCGCCGCAGATCAGTTGAAGGTCGCCTATCCCTTCTCGCCGCGCCTCTGGCAAATTTACGATCCCGTCGCACGCATTGGTGTTCAATTGACCGGCAGCCAGGCCGATCTACCGCCTTGGGATTTCGGGGCTCCGCTGCGTCAGCATCTGCATTGGCTGCTGCTGCAACATGGTCTTCGTCTGACTCACGCTGCGACACTCGGCCGGAATGGTCGCGGCGTGTTGCTAGTCGGAGGCGGCGGCGCCGGAAAATCCGGCACGACCTTGGCCGGGCTCAGCGCAGGCATGGCAACTTGCGGCGACGATTATGTCGCAATCGGTCTCAAGGCGGAGCCGGCTGCCGGGTTAGTATTTCGCATTCTCAAGCAGGATCCGTCTGGCCTTGCCCGTCATGTGGAAATGAGTGCCAAAACAAACCGCCTTGCGGCTAACTGGCAAGGAAAGTTCGAACTCGATCCCGAGGAATTCTTCCCCGGCTGTCTGGCGGAACACATGGCGATCGACGCCGTCATGTTGCCGTCGATAACGGGGCGCGAGCAGGCGCATATCATCCCGGTCTCTCGCGGCGAATCGATGCGCGCGTTGATGCGCTCAAACCTCTACCAATATCCGGGAGAGGATGATGACGGTTTCAGATTTTTTGCACGATTGCTTGAGCGCCTTCCCTGTTACAGGATCGATCTCGCGCTCGATCCGCGCGTGAACGGTGAGGCGATTGATCGCTTCTTGCTGATGGCCCGGCGATGACAGGTCCCTTCATAAGCATTATTATGCCTGCTTATAACAGCGAGCGTTTTATCGCTGATGCAATCAGATCGCTGCTGTCGCAGACCGGAGTGAGTGTTGAAGTTATCGTGGTTAGCGACGGCTCAACAGATGGCACAGAGCGCATCGTTACGACGCTGGCCGCAGAGGACGCGCGTATACGATTCCTTGGAGAACCGCATCGCGGCGTAGCGGTCGCGCGCAATGTCGGGCTTGCAGCAGTCAAAGCGGACTTCATCACATTCCTTGACTCAGATGATCTCTGTGCGCCTGGCCGTTTGCAACTACAGGTGCGCCGCCTCCTGGCAAATGACTCCATCGACGCTGTAATCGGGGACATGGTGCTATTCGATATTGCCGGCGCCGACGGCGTTCCAGCTCCAAATGCGCGTACGATACGCCTAACCGGAGCAAGCCTAACGACAGTGCTATTCCGGCGCCGGATTCTCCTGAAAATCGGGTTCTGCGATGAGGCATTTCCCTATGGAGAGGATATCGATCTCCTCTTGCGCATGTGGGAAAGTCGAGCGGTTCTCGACTTTGATGGAGAAATTGCCGTCTATTATCGCCGGCACGACATGAACATGACGAATGATAAGCAAGCGGTGACGCGTTTTGTCTTGCAAGCGCTGCATCGTTCGTTGACGCGCAGGCGACAGGCCGGAAACTTTGAGCCGCTGCCGCCGATCTTTGCGCGCCGCAAGAAAGCCGAGGCAAAATTCGGACATGGATAATCGTTATTCGGTCGTTGTGCCCGCCTTCAACTGTGCGCCTTTTGTCGGCGCTGCTATAGATTCCTTGCTGCGCCAGAGCCTTCAGCCTCATCGGATTATCGTCGTCGATGACGGATCAACGGATGAAACGGCGAGAGTCGTCCGTGGTTTCGGTGAGCTCGCTCAACTTGTCTCACAAGACAATGCCGGTCCGGGTGCTGCCACGACAAACGGAATGGCTCTTGTCGACACGCCATTTACCGCTTTTCTCGACGCGGATGATCTTTGGATGGAGACTAAGGCGTCTTCGCAGTTGAGCCGGCTTCAAGCTGATGCAAGTTTGGATGGTTTATTTGCCCAAGGCGCAGTGTCACGAACTGGGCGACCTCCTTTCTCCGGATTGCCTATTCAGCCGATCTGGGGTCGCTCATCACTGATGATAAGAACCAGTCGCACTCGCTCCGTCGGTCGCATTGTCGATCAGCCCGGCCGACGCGGCGAAATGATCGATTGGATTGCCCGCGCACGGGAAATTGGCTTGAGTCTCGAGATGATGGACGCCGTACTTGTGGTTCGGCGGGTTCATGAGAGTAGTCTGACCCATTATCGCGGAGCAAAGGACGCGGGCTATCTTGCCGTCGCGAAGGCCGCGCTCGACCGTCGTAGGGCCGGCGCCTCATGAGGGTGCTGATCGATGTGTAGGGTATGATCGGTGACACTTATCTGTTGCGTCGTAGTTGGCCAGAGAAGAGCATCGACTTGCTCCTCAAGGCCTGCGTATTGCCCATGGCTCGCGCACGCTCCGCTTGGGCGCGCTGGCTCGCTGGGCGAAAGTTTGACGACGTCAGCTGGCATGAAATCCGACTTTTATCCGCACTGTCTACGCGTATGGCTGAATTGGACCCGCACTCGCCGTTCCGTCCACGTATCGAGGGATTGGCCCGCTCTCATTGGACAAGGACACAATTAGCGCTGCGCGAATCCGCAGAAGCAATCGAAATCCTCGATCACGCCGGTATCCGGTATCTTCTTATCAAGGGTGCGGCCCAATATGCCGGTGGGCTTGCCGGTAAGATACGGCGCATTCTCGCCGACATCGACATTCTCGTGCCGCCAGAGCAAGCCGCGCGCGCGATTGACGAGCTCGTCTCAGCGGGCTGGTCGGGTGCGAACGGAGAATCCGCCGGCTATCTCCGCGCCGTCGGCGACATCAGATTCAGCATCAATCTTCTGAAGGGTCGATATGGCGAGGTAGATTTACACCGGACTGCGTTTCATTACCGGCGCGCCGATAGGACAGCTGACGATCTGCTCTGGGCGAGCGCGGAGGCCGGCAGCCTCAACGGCCAGCCAGTGACGGTGCCGAGTCCCGCCGTCAACGTTTTGATTACCCTTGCCCACGCGACTGCGAGCCAAGGCGGCGATTGGGCGCTCGACGTCGCCAAGCGAATCAAACACCAGACAATCGACTGGGATACTTTGGCTGAACTCGCTGCGCGCTTGCGTCTAAACCTGCCAGTGCGCGCAGGACTGCTTTACCTGCAAGAGCAACTCGAAATACCGGTACCTGCCGAAGTTGTTCAACGGCTTGCGAATGCTCCCTCGGATTGGGCGGACAAGTTGAAGCTGTGGTCAAACGTGCGCGAGCGGGACGAACGCAGTCTTGGCGAAAAGATTGTCAATCGGATGACGAACCGCGTTCTGGCTCGGCGCGGCTATGAACTGCCTGTTTCGGACCGCACGCGGCTGGCCGTGATTCGGCCGCAGGCTCTCGCCGCCCTGGCCTTCTTCCGAACCAGCCGGACCATAACGCTTCGACCCGAGGCTACCGACTGGAGCACACATGCGATCCTTGCGCTCAGCAGCGGTAATGCTGCATCGAAACTGGTCATCGAACTGGAGTTCCACGTCCCACGTCGATCTCGACGAATTTATTTCGATCTATCGCGCGGCAGAAAGGCATTTGCGCGTATTAAAACCCGAGCCGGGGGCAGTATGGCCGGTG
>JAYUHJ010000142.1:0-5102 GCA_043767065.1 Hyphomicrobiales bacterium
AAAAAAGTCGAAGCAGCGAGAAGTTCATTGTAGCGAGTGATGTATTCAAGAATTTGAGTCTTCAGGTTCTTTGTGTTGAGGGCTGTAATAATTGCGTCAGAAAATATCTTGTCGTATTCGACATTTTCAAATGGGGCATTCTTCTGCTCCCCAATCTCATCTTTGATACGGATGACGGCTCTGCGAAAGTCGTTGGGAGCTTTCATGATTGCCAACGAGATTTCGGCTTCCAAGTCTGCCTTGGACTTGGATTGCTGTTTGAGCAGGCTCAGTAGAGATTGTTTTGCCTCATCAACTTTGGTCTGTAATTGTGTGAATTCTGACCGCAGCTTTGGATCGACCAAGAGAACGCAGGTCTTTTCAGACGGACCGAACTCTTCATCGTATGAAAGGACAACAAGCACGCGGTCGTTCGCAATATCAGCACCTTTCTCATCAATGACTTTCGCCACCGTGGCGCGGTCAGGAAAAATCCGGTCTTTCGGCTGCTGTCCGTTCGAGAGGTCTTTGAATGTGAGGGCGAAAGATGATTTCATTGCCCCATTAGGGGCGTAGACTGCGAATACCCGTGTTTGGGTGAAGTCGAACTCATGCTTTAGGGCCTTGATCCCATAGCAATGCTTCAAGTCGATCTTGACCCGTTCCATGACATATCCCCGTGGTGGGCTGCGGTTCATGGCAGCCTACCACTGGTAGAGGGGGCTGTGAAGTGTAACGGTGCCCCTGCGGGGAGGGTGGCCAGCGCGAAGGCCAATCGGCCTTCGCGAGTTTTTTCGACGCCCGGCGCAAATGCGCCGGGCCATGGCGCAAGCGAGCGGTCGGGTGGGGGTGACTGCGTTCGAACTCGGCCGCCGCTACCCCCACCCGGCTCGCCGCTAATGCGGCTCGCCACCCTCCCCACAAGGGGGATGGAAAAAAGGGAAACGGCGGCGATGCGGTTCACTTCTTCCCCTGTCCTTCGCGCCACACGCCCTGCTTCTTGAGTGCGTCGGAGACCTCCCTCGGCATGTAGGTCTCGTCGTGCTTGGCGAGCACCATGTCGGCGCGAAAGAACCCGGCCGGATCGAGCGCGCCCTCAGCCACGACGCCCTGCTTCTCGCGGAACAGATCAGGCAAGACGCCGCGATAGACGACCGCCAGATCCTTGGCGCCGTCGGTGACGAGGAAGCGAGCCTCCAGCCCCTCGCGCTTCAGGCTTCCCTCCTTCACCAGCCCGCCGATGCGGAGCCGCTTGCCGGGCTCCACCGGCTTGGCCGCAAGCTCGCTCGGGGTCACGAAAAAGACGATCGATTCCCGAAGCGCCGAAAGCGCCAGCGCTGCGGCAACACCGAGCACCGCGAGTGCCGCGCCGATCATTACGAGACGTCGGCCGCGGCGGGTCATGGCGCTTTCTTCCCGAGCTGCTCAAGTTGGGAGCGCGCGTAGAAAGCCCAGGAATCGTCAGTTGGCGCGCTTTCCAAAAGGCTGCTCCAGATCGCCCTCGCCTCGTCGGGCTTGCTCGCCTGTTGCGCCGCGAGCCCAAGAAAGAAAAGCGCTTTCGGATTTTTCGCGCTCATCCCGATCGCGCGGTCGAAAGCGGCGCGCGCCTCGGGCGTGACGGCGCCTTTCGATACGGCGACCAGCGTTTCCCCGAGCGTGGCCTCGCGTTCGGACGAAGGGCCGAGAATGCGCAGCGCATTCTGCTGCGCTTTCAGCGCGTCGTCGTTGCGGCCGACGTTGAGATAGAATGGCACGATCACTTCCCAGCCCCGGCCGTCGCCGGGGTTCTGCGCAAGCAGCGCCTCGACCCGCTGAATGAGAACGGCGACGTCCATGCCCTCCTGCGGCCGCGCCAGCCGCGCTGCGAGCGGCGCGCCGGGCAAGTCCGGAGATCCGAGCGAGAAATACATGCCCGCGGCGAGCAGCGGAATTCCGAAGAGCGCGAGCATGGAAGCAGCGCGGCGGCGCATAAGCGCGCCGGGCACAGGCACGGGCATCGCGTCGGCATCAGCGGCCGCGAGCAGGCGCCGCGAGACTTCGATGCGCGCGGCTTCCGCCTCGGGCACGCCGATCAGCCCGCGGCCGCGGTCGCGCTCGATCTCGGCGAGCTGGTCGCGATAGACCGCGAGATCCGCCTCGCGCGCCGATCCGGCGCGCAGGCCCGTGCGCGACAACGGCCACAGCACGGCGAGGATTGCCGCGCCGGTCATCAGGGCCGCGAGTGCTGAGAACAACATGGGCAGGGTCTATTCGACGAGTGCCGCAACAGTCAAAGGCCAGCGGCTAACCAAGCAAAGATTGGATCAGCGGCGTGTTGGCTCAGCCGCGCGGACCCAGGACCGGCGGCGGCGGCGCCCATGAGCTTGG
Source organism: Hyphomicrobiales bacterium (assembly GCA_043767065.1). Taxonomy (GTDB): domain Bacteria; phylum Pseudomonadota; class Alphaproteobacteria; order Rhizobiales; family Xanthobacteraceae; genus JAHFPN01. Next base: position 2,347 of record JAYUHJ010000142.1, read on the forward strand.
CCGAGCATCAGGCAAGGGTGCCCAGGTGCCGTCGGGCTGGCGGCAGGCCACGCCGCGCGCGGTCGTGGGCCGGCCTTCGACATAGATCGTATGGGTGTATTCGCGGCAGCGTGGGTAGGAGCCGGAGACGTAGGTCGGGCCGGGAACGATGGTCCCGTAGCCGGTGGTCCCGCGCCAGGCTCTAGGCGCGCCGGGGCCGCCGTTCTCGAGCGCGTCCATCTCGGCCTCGTAGGCGCGACGGCGGTCTTCCTCGTCGAGCGAACTGCCGATAGCGCCGCCGACCAGCCCGCCGATCAACGCCCCCGCCACGATCGCTCCCGGACCGCGGCCGGTAGCAGCGCCGAAGATTCCGCCGGTAAGCGCGCCGAGCGTGATGCCGGCGCCGGTGTTCGGACCGGGGTCGCCGGCGCACCCCGCAAGCGTGAGCGCGAGAAGAGCGGCGGCAATCGGCTTGGCTGGCGGCATGCGCACGTCGTCCCCGAATCCTCTTGATCGTCAGAATCTACCTGGAGGAACAATGGGGCGAAAGTGCGCGGTTCGGTTCACGCCGCCGGCAGCAGCAGCTCCGCCCGTAGGCCACCGATCGGTGCGGTCGAAAGCTCGAGCTTGCCGCCATAGAGCGTGACGAGCTCGTACACGATCGAAAGACCGAGGCCCGATCCGGGCCGGCTTTCGTCGAGGCGGCGGCCGCGCTCGGGAATTTCGCGCCGCGCCTCCTCGGGCAGCCCGGGGCCGTCGTCATCGACGATCAGGCGGAAGAAGCGGCGCGTGCCTGGGGCATCGGCGGGCTCTGGCCGCGTCTCGATCTCGACGCGCGAGGCCGCCCACTTGCATGCGTTGTCCACGAGATTGCCGAGCAGCTCTTCCAGATCCTGCCGCTCGCCGAGGAAAACGGCGCCCTCGGCCAGGCGCGTCTCGATCTTGAGACCGCGGCTGGCATGGATTTTCTCCATGGTGCGAGCGAGCCCGGTAACGACCGGGCCGACCTCGGTCGTCGCCCCGACCATGGCGACGCGCGCCACCAGTCGGGCCCGCTCCAGATGGCGCTGGACCTGATCGTGCATCACGCCGGTCTGCTCGTTCACCTTCTCGGCGAGCGGGTCATTGCGGCCAGCGGCCTCGTTTCTGAGCACCGAGAGCGGGGTCTTCAGCGCATGGGCGAGATTGCCGACGTGCGTGCGGGCGCGCTCGACGATCTCCCGGTTGGATTCCAGGAGCGCATTCAGCTCGCGGGCCAAGGGCGCGATCTCGCGCGGAAACTCCCCTTCCAGCCGCTCGGCGTTGCCCGAGCGCATGGCGGCAAGCGAGTTCGATATTCGCGCGAGCGGCCGCAGGCCGAAACGCACCTGGAACAAAGTGGCCAGCACAAAGGCAAGCCCAATCACGGCGAAGGTGATCGCGAGTGCGATGTCGAAATCGGCACTGTCCTCGTCGATCTCGGTGGCGTCGCCGGCGACCGATACGAGGTAGCGGCCGTCCTCGCCGAGATCGACGATGCGCTCCACGACGCGCAGGCGCTGCCTGTCGGGGCCGTCGACATAGCCTTCACGGAAGCCGCCGGGTCGCGCGGGAACGCCGAGCGTGGCCAGGATCGGGATGCCGCTCTCCGGCGCCGAGCGCGAACGCTTCACCTCGGGCGCCACCGCATCCATGCGCGTGATCTGCCAGTACCAGCCCGACAGCGGCAGATCGAACAGGGGGTCGCCGAGCGCCGAGGGCTCGGGGATGGTGCCGGCGGTCGCGCTCGCCACGTCGGCGACGATGGTCTTGAGATAAATTTGCAGGCGGCGGTCGAACGAACGCTCGACCGCGTTCTCGTAGAGCGAGGAGAGCACGAGGCCGATGGCGACGAGCACGACCGCGCTCACCCCGACGGCGGTGAAAAACAGCCGGCGGGCCAGCGAAGTTCCGGGCTTCCAGCCCGTGGGAATCCAGTTAACGCGCATCCGCGGGGGGCGTGAGCAGGTAGCCGAGGCCGCGGACGGTTTGAATCACGTCGATGCCGAGCTTTTTCCGCAGCCGGCCGACGAAGACTTCGATCGTGTTGGAGTCACGATCGAAATCCTGGTCGTAGAGATGTTCGACCAGCTCGGTGCGCGAGACCACGCGGCCGGCGTGGTGCATCAGGTACGCGAGCAGGCGGTATTCGTGCGAGGTGAGCCGGATCGGATTGCCATCGACAGAGACGCGGCCCGAGCGGGTGTCGAGGCGGACCGGGCCGCAGGTGAGCTCAGCGGTGGCGTGGCCGGCGGCACGGCGCAGCAGAGCGCGCACGCGCGCCAGCACTTCTTCGAGATGAAAGGGCTTGGCCACGTAATCGTCGGCGCCGACGTCGAAGCCCTGGACCTTGTCGGACCAGCGATCACGCGCGGTGAGGATCAGGACCGGCATCATCTTGCCGGAGCGGCGCCAGGATTCCAGCACCGAGATTCCGTCCATCTTGGGCAGGCCGAGGTCTAGCACGACCGCGTCATAGGGCTCGTTTTCGCCGAGATAATGACCCTCCTCGCCGTCGAATGCCTTGTCGACTGCATAGCCCGCGTCGGTCAACGCGGTGCATAGCTGGCGGTTGAGATCGGGGTCGTCTTCGACGACGAGAAGGCGCATTGGGGGGAGAGACCACCCTTGGAATCGGGCGGGAGTGTGCCACTCATGCGGGCACAAGTCAGCCGGAAGCGGGGCCGGCCGAGAGATAAAGTAAATGGCTGAAAAGGCTGAAGTATTACAAATTCGCAATCATCGCCGCGCGCGGCAGG